>JALYFY010000650.1 GCA_030777385.1 Pseudomonadota bacterium
ACATCTCGGGGCCTTTTGCATTTCGCCGATCCGATCAATGCAGGATCTGGGAGAGGAAGAGCCTGGTGCGCTCGTGCTGCGGGTTCTTGAAGAACTCCTCAGGAGTGTTCATCTCCACGATCTGCCCATAGTCCATGAAGATCACCCGGTCCGCCACCTGACGGGCAAAGCCCATCTCATGGGTGACACAGAGCATGGTCATGCCCTCGTCGGCCAGTCCCACCATGGTGTCGAGCACCTCCTTGACCATCTCCGGATCGAGGGCCGAGGTCGGCTCGTCGAACAGCATGATCTTCGGGCTCATGCATAGCGAGCGTGCAATCGCCACGCGCTGCTGCTGGCCGCCGGAGAGCTGGCCTGGATACTTGTTCGCCTGCTCCGGGATCTTGACCCGGGTCAGATAATGCATTGCGACCTCTTCGGCCTCCTTGCGGGGCATCTTCTTCACCCAGATCGGCGCAAGCGTGCAGTTCTCGAGGATTGTCAGGTGCGGAAAGAGGTTGAAGTGCTGAAACACCATGCCGACGTCCCGGCGCACTTCGTCGATGCGCTTGAGATCGTCCAACAGCTCGATGCCGTCCACGATGATGCGGCCCTTCTGGTGTTCTTCCAGCCGGTTGATGCAGCGGATCATCGTGGACTTGCCGGACCCGGAGGGGCCGCAGATCACGATGCGCTCACCCCGGCGCACATTGAGGTTGATGTCGCGCAGCACGTGGAACTCACCGTACCACTTGTGAACGTCGATCATCTGGACGGCGGATTCGGCCTGGGGGTCGACGTCGACGGAGCGGATCTGTTGAGATGTCATTGTGGTTGCCATGAATGTTTACCGGTTCTGGCCTGACGCAAGGCGCCGCTCGACCCCGAGCGAGTACCGCGACATGCCGAAGCAAAAGACGAAGTAGAAAAGAGCTGCGAAGGCGTAGCCTGTGAGGCCGATGGTCGGTGCAGCCCAATTCGGGTCGATTCGCGAGGCCTCAATCGTCTTGACCAGATCGAAGATGCCCACGATCGCCACAAGCGACGTATCCTTGAACAGGCCGATGAAGGTGTTGACGATGCCTGGAATGACGATCCTCAGAGCCTGAGGCAGGACGATGAGGGTCATCATCTGCGGATAGTTCAGGCCGAGGGACATCGCGCCCTCATACTGGCCCTTGGGCATGGCCTGAAGACCGCCGCGCACCACCTCGGCCATGTAGGCGGAGGCAAAAAGCGCGGTGCCGATGAGAGGCCGCAGCAGACGGTCCACAGTCATGTCTCCCGGCAGGAAGAGCGGCAGCATGGTGTTGGCCATGATCAGCACCGTGATCAGCGGCACACCACGCACGAACTCAATGAAGATGATCGAGGCCATCCGCACGATGGGCAGCTTCGAGCGCCGCCCGAGGGCAAGCACAATCCCGAAGGGCAGAGAGACCACGATGCCGACCGTTGCCACCAGCAGGGTAACGAGAATGCCGCCCCACAGTGATGTGGGCACGTGCGCGAGACCGAAGTCCAGATCGACAAGGGCCAGAGTGAGGCCGATCACCCCGACGATGCCGCCTCCGAGAATGAGCGCAGGCCGGATCGAAGCCTTGAGCAGCACAGCCACAAAGGCGAACAAAGCCATCAGCAGGGCGCCGAGGATCGCAAAGCCGATCCAGAAGCGGGCGCTGAAATTCTCGTTTCCGCCTGTCAGAATGACGTAGGAGAAGACCGGGAACAGCCAGAAGAAGTAAACCGCTCCCAAGTCACGGCGCGGAGCCCTGAGCCACAGAAGCCAGACGACACCGATGCCCAAAAGGACAAAGAAGATGTTCACCCGCCAGCGCTCCGAAATAGTGTAGGAGCCGTAGATGAAGTAGTTGATCTTGTCCCAGATGAAGGCCCAGCACGCGCCGCTTTCGCTACCGCCCGTGTCGGCGCGGCAGGCCGCCCGGTCCGTGCCGGTCCAGACCGCATCGATGATGAGAAACCTCAGGAGAGGCGGAACGCTGACATAGAGCAGGTAGATGACCACCAGCGTCAGCAGCGTATTGAAGGGCCCGGAAAAGAGATTTTCCCGAATCCAGGCGATGGGGCCGCGAGCCAGATTGGGAGGAGGCAGCGCCTCCACCTGCTTGGCTCGGACGAAGTGGGGCATGTCGACGGCGGTGCTCATGGGATCTCCTACCGCTCGACGATCGCCACGCGGCGATTGTAGATGTTCATGATGAAAGACGTGATGAGGCTGATCGTCAGATAAACACCCATGGTGATGACGACGACTTCGATGGCTTGGCCTGTCTGGTTGAGAACCGTGCCCATGAACACTTGGACGAGATCGGGGTAGCCGATGGCCACCGCGAGGGAGGAGTTCTTGGTCAGGTTCAGGTACTGGCTCGTCAGCGGCGGAACGATGACGCGCATGGCTTGCGGGATCACGACGAGTCTCAGAATCTGTCCCGGCTTTAGGCCAAGAGAGCCCGCAGCCTCGGTCTGACCCTTCGAGACGGCCAGAATGCCGGCGCGCACGACCTCTGCGA
>JALYFY010000651.1 GCA_030777385.1 Pseudomonadota bacterium
GATGTCGTTGAACATCGCAGCCGGTCTCGGACTGGGCGGCAATGAAAGCTACCCGGATCTGTTCCAGCCCTACGGCGGCTTCCCCGACGGCGTGCGGGTGGAGGACGGCCACATTGTCATGCCGGATTTGCCCGGCATTGGCTTCGAGGGCAAGTCGGACCTGATCAAGGTGATGCGGGAACTGGCCGAGTAGCCGGCCCCAACACAAGGCTCCCGGTCCGGCGGGATGTCCGCATCAGGAAATGCAGACATCCCGCGAGACCAACAACACGGACGGGATCCGGAGCAAGAGGCGCTGCCTCACCGGAATGCAACCAGACTAACGGTTCAGGGGAGGAAACTGATGAAGAAGATAACGCTTGTTCTTGCCGCACTCGCAGGTGTCGTCGCCACGGCTGCCCAGGCCCAGACCTATCCCACCCGCCCGATCACGATGATCGTGCCCTTCGCGGCCGGTGGACCGACGGACGTGATCGCCCGCATTGTGGGCGAACACCTGTCCCGCACGCTGGGGCAGCAGATCGTGATCGAGAACGTGGCGGGAGCCGGGGGAACCACCGGCATCACCCGTGGCGCCCAATCCCAGCCGGACGGCTACACCATCATGATGGGCCACATGGGCACCCACGGCGCTGCCCCGGCCCTTTACCCGAAGCTCAAGTACGATCCGACCAAGGATTTTGCCCCCATCGGCATGGCCGGTGGAACCCCGATCGTGATCGTGGCCAAGAAGGACTTTCCCGCCAATGACCTGAAGACCTTGGTGGACCACGTGAAGGCCAACGGCGAGAAGGTGAACATGGCCCATGCTGGCGTGGGCTCCGTCTCCCACGCGAGCGGGACCTTCTTCAGCTCGGTGATCAAGGCGAAGCCCACCATGGTCGCCTACCGCGGCACGGGCCCGGCCCTGAACGATCTCATGGCTGGTACTGTCGACTTCATGACCGACCAGATCATCAACGTGGCGCCGCAGATCCAGGGCGGCAACATCAAAGCTTTTGCCATCGCGACGCCCGAGCGCTCGCCCGCTCTGCCGGACGTGCCGACCACCAAGGAAGCCGGACTTGAGGGTTATCAGGTCAGCCCCTGGAATGCGATCTTTGCGCCCAAGGGCACCCCACCTGAGATCGTCAAGAAGCTCAACGATGCCCTCCTGAAGGCACTCGACGACGAGAACACCAAGAAGCGCCTTCTCGACTCGGGCGGCGTGCTGCCGACTGCCTCCGAGCGCACCCCGGAAGGACTGCAAAAGCTCGTTGAGAGCGAGGTAGCGCGGTGGACCCCGGTTCTCAAGGCGGCTGGTGTCACGGCTGAATAGGCTCAGCCCTTGCAAGTTGAATAGCGGGCTTCGTGCCCGCCATTCGCTATCGCTCAGACGCTTATGGAGACGGGGGTGATAGCGTTCTGGAAAGGCATCGCAGGCTCAGTGAAGGTCCGCTCGGGGTTATCCCAGAAAATTGCAGGCGCCTTGGGAAGGTCTGCTGCTCCACGCTTGAGCGGACGTTCGCCATACTTCCGCCTCGTGCCAAAGGCGGCCTTTAGTAGATTGTAGTTCAGCACCTCTGCGGTCTCCTATTCTCAATTCCATGTTCATTCCGTTGCGCCCACCGGTTTGATGAGTTTCCACCCGGTGATGGCCTTGATGGCAGCGCAGACGCAGGCTGTTTGGATCCAACGGGGCCATAAAGTTTATGCATATCCATATTTCCACATGCAATCCTGTCCCGCTTGGGGCTAATGATTATACAGTTTCCTCTGACGAGCAGAGAGGCGGGTCATGGCGCGCCAATCGAACGGTCATCATGTCGGCACTGCTTTTCCAAGAGCGCCGCTGTTAGTGCTTGCTGCCCTTGCAGGACTGTTCGCGCCTGGTGCCGCCTGGGCGCAAGGTGTCGGGTGCATGGTGCAACCTGCAGGCACTTCCGCTAGGCAGGTGCTGCACTGCAGAGACGGATTAAGGCTCGAAGCTGAACCGGGAGCCGCTTATACCCTCGTCGACCGCAACAGGGACGGACGACCAGAAGCTGTTAATCTGCAAAGCCGTGCCATCCTCCTCGACGTAGAGGCCCCATCCCGCGGCGTGGGATTTCAGGTTCTCACGCCCCAAGCCATTGCCGCGGTGCGCGGCACCCGGTGGGCTGTCGATGCGGGGGAGGGTAAAACAGCAGTCTTCGTGCTGAGCGGTCGCGTTGCAGTCAGGCGTCCAAATGCCCGCACAGGGGTCGAGCTAGGCCCCGGTGAGGGTGTCGACGTGAGCCCTGGAGCGGTCCCGTTGGTGGTGCGGCGCTGGCCGGTTGCACGGGCAAACGCCCTCCTGGCGCGTTTCGGACTACAAATCCAGTAATGGACGCCACCCACCGTTCCGCCACTCTGGTCGCCGTGGGCTTGGCGATCCTGTGGGGCGGCAATCTTGCTCTATGGCATCTGCGCGGCAATATCTTGGTTCTCGACCGCATCGAGTCCCCCCTCGCGGATCTGCGCTTTCTCGTTCAGGGTCAGCGGCCTGCGCCCACCTCCGTGGTCATTCTCGCAATCGATGACGAGACGGTGCAGCAGGCCGGCTCGTACCCTCTTCCCCGCAGCACTGTCGCGCAACTTGTCGAAGGCATCGAACGTTTGGAGCCGAACGTCATTGCCCTCGACCTCCTCTTCCTCAGCCCCGGTCCGCCGGAGGAAGATCAGGCCCTCAGCACAGCTCTCGGCAGCACAAGGAGCGTGCTTGCGTCTGCTGGCGTATTTGATAGCTCGGTACAAACCCTTTTCTCCATCGGTGGGAGCGACCTCGACCGAGTACCAACAGCGCGGAACGTGTTGCTTCCCATCGAGCCCCTGGCGCAAGTTGCAGCGGTCGGTGTGGTCAATGTCGCAACGGATGCATCGGGCGTTCCGCGGCACGTTCCCCTTCTCCTGCGTGCAGGCGACCGGCTCCTGCCGTCGTTCCCCTTGCGTGCAGCGTCAGTCGCGTTCGGTCGGAATCCGGAGATCGGAGCCGACCGCATCGATTTCAGCGGCCGTTCAACCCACACGGATCTTGGATACTCACTGCCGCTTCGTTTCTATGGCCCGCGCGGTTCGATCCGCACGATCAGTGCAAGCGAGGTCATAAAGGGCAGCCTTGAGGCCGAGGCAGTGCGCGGCAAGGTCGTGGTGATCGGTGCAACCGTCACTGGAGGCGGGGATGTTTTCCCAACTGCCTTCGATCCGGTGCTGCCCGGCGTGGAAGTCATGGCGACAGCTGTCGCGCATCTGATGACCGGCGACGGTTTGGTTCGAAACCGGCGCATTCGGTTTGTCGATGCCGCCATAACGATCGTGCTGCCTGTGCTCTTTGTGCTGCTTCTGGCATGGCGGCGCAGCACGATGGGGTTTGCGATCATTGCGGCCGTTGCGCTTCTCTGGATGAGCCTGACAACCATTGTGTTTGCTTACGGCATCTGGCTCAGCGCCACTCTGCCCCTGGTCGCCGCAGCACCATCGATCATCCTGTTCGGAGCCGCACGGCTTTGGCTTGACCGACGAAGGGCGGAAACACTTGCTCAAGAGAGCAGCACTTTGCGACACTTCCAGCCGCCGAGCCTGTCTGAGCGGCTGAGGCGCGACCCAGCCTTTCTTTCGAAACCCCTCCGCCAAAAGGCTGCTCTCATCTTTATTGATTTGTCCGGCTTCACAGGCCTGAGCCAGACCTTTGATCCGGACGAGACGCGGGAGATCATCAGAGAGTTTCACACTCTCGTTGATGAGGAGACCGTGCAGTGTCATGGGTTCGTCGCCAGCTTCATGGGCGACGGTGCGATGATCATCTTCGGACTTCCCGAGCCCACTCCCGAGGATGCATGTCACGCTGTGCGGGCCTGCGCTGCCTTATGCTCCCGCACGCAAGCGTGGCTCGCTTCGTTGCCGGAGCCGATTTCGTCTCGCCTTCGCTTCAAGATCGGAGCGCATCACGGGCTTATTGTCGCCTCTCGCCTGGGTGGGGCCAGTCACCAGCACATTACGGCCATAGGCGATACAGTGAACGTGGCGAGCCGGCTGATGGAAGTCGCCGCCTCTCACAACGCCGATCTGGCGCTGAGCGAAGATCTCTTCCGCGCGGCTGGAGACGCCTGTTCAATCTTTGATTCTGGCATCCTTGACGAGACGTTCGAGACGTCAATCCGCGGTCGCACCGGTGTGCTGAATGTACGGCTCTGGCGATGCAAAATGCCCGATGTCGGCAGCCAGGCCGACTCAGTCCCTGGAAAGTCTGACCTTTCTTGAAGCCGATCTACAGGGCAACCGATCCCGATTTAGGAGAAGGTCGCGGCGCGGAATGACGGATGGTTAGACCGATGAAGAGCTTTCAGAATGGGCATTGGTCTGCTCTGGGTCAGGCAGTGAAGTTCCTTGACTGGCAGGAACGTCCGATGTTCCTGTCCAAAGCAGAAGTTCGTCCCGTCCGGAATGTACCATAGCTGCCAATTCAGCCTGCGGTGGCTGGGGCAAGCGTCCGTTCCGAACTCGTCGGCGCATGGGCAGGCGGACCATCCTGCGGTGACGCGCGTCGCAGGGTGATGCGCGTCAGTTCGGACGGGCGCCCGAGCCTCAAGGCGAAGCCGGGCCACAACGCCGTGCCGTTGTTGACGTAGAGCGTCATGCCGCCGACTTGGTACCGGCCCGAGACGAAGCCGTTGTTGGCACGCGCGACCAGCCGGTCCAGTCCTGGGATCATGCCACCGTGGGTATGCCCGGACAGTTGCAGCGCCACGCCGCGTGCAGCCGCCTGGGCCGCATTTCTCGGTTGGTGGTCGAGCAGGATGATCGGTGCGTCTGACGGTGCGCCCTCAAGAGCGGCCGACAGGTCCGGTGCCGGATGGAAGGATCGAGGCGCCGACAGGTCGGTGACCCCGGCCAGCACGAGCGATCCGCCATCACGTTCCAGGACCGTATGATCGTTGGCGAGCGCCTGCATCCCCAGGCTGGCGTACTGGAGCATCCACTCCTCGTAGCCGAAGAAATACTCGTGATTGCCGGGAATGACCC
>JALYFY010000652.1 GCA_030777385.1 Pseudomonadota bacterium
CTCGATGGGGCCGAGATGGAAAAGCGCCAGATGAGCTTCGACGTGACCATGCTGCTCGGCGGGCAGATTAGCCAGGGACCGATGCGGCTCTACCAGATCTACTCGGCGGGCAACGCCATCGAGGCGACCCTGGACACGCCCTTCCTGCAGATCGGCGAACCGAAATACGGCAAGCCCATCCTCGACCGGGCCATCGCCTACACCACCAGCCTCGTGGAGGCCCTGAAGCTCGGCCTGATCTCCATGGATTCGACCCTCAAATCCAACCTGGGCGTCGGCCTGCCCATCGACGTGGTGGTGGCCAAGCGCGACGCCTTGAAGGCCGGGGTCAAGTACCGCATCCAGGAGGACGAGCCCTACTTCCGCGACCTGCGCGAGCGCTGGTCGGCCGCCCTGCGCGCCGCGCACCAGGCGATTCCCCACCCGCCCTATGTGGAAGAGGCTCTCTAGACCCGATAGAGTGATGGCGCCCGATCAGGCGGTCCGCTGCACGATTTTGGGCCGCATGAAGCGCAGGAGCGCGCCGTAGGGGGCGATGGCGAGGGCGGCGATGGCCAGCTTCACCAGGTAATCGGCCACCGCGAGGCTGACCCAGGGAAGGGCGACGCAACTGTCGGCGATGCCGACATCCCCGAGAATGTCGCTGATCGTCCCGCCCATGCCGGGAACAGGGCCGCAATAGAAGGCGACCGAGAAGAAGATCGCCGTGTCGAGGGCCGAGGAGATGACGGATGACACGAAGGGCGGCAGCCACCAGGCCCGGTCGCGCAGCCGGGTGAAGATGCCGATATCGAGAAGCTGAGCCAGCAGGAAGGCCGCCCCCGACGCGATGGCGATGCGGGGCGTCGCCAGGATCACGGACAGGAGCACGGCCAGCACGAAGCCGGCATAGACCACCCGGCGTGCCCCTTGCGGTCCGAAGCGCCGGTTCGACAGGTCGGTGACCAGGAACGAGAACGGATAGCTGAAGGCGCCCCAGGTCAGGTAGTCGCCCAGGCCCAGGTGCCGGATGGGGTGCTGGACCAGGATGTTCGACGAGAGGACGACCAGCGTCATGGCGGCGAGCGCGATGAGGAAGTCGCGGCGGTCGAGGGCGGTCATGATCCTGCTCCCAGGCGTCCGGGGCGTTCCCACAGGCGGCCAAGCTCGTCGGTTCAACGCAAAACGGGCGGCCCAGGAGCCGCCCGCGATGCCGTTTCGCTCGAAATCGAAAAGGTCAGCCGGCTGCGGCGAGCTTCTTGGCGATTTCGCGCTTGATGGTGCGGGCGCCCATGGACAGCTCGTCGTCCTTGGCCTTGGCCAGGAAGGCGTCGAGGCCGCCGCGGTGCTCCACGGAGCGGAGCGCGTTGGCGGAGATGCGCAGGCGCACGGGGCGCTGCAGGGTGTCAGACTGGAGCGTGACGTTGCAGAGGTTCGGCAGGAACTTCCGCTTCGTCTTGCGGTTCGAGTGGCTCACGAGATGGCCACTCAGCACGGCCTTGCCGGTCAGTTCGCAACGGCGCGACATGGGTTCAATCCTATTGTCATTAAAGGGTCGCGGCTTCGATTCGCGGGTTTGCTCGAACGCAGATCCCGCGCCGCCGGACACCAGAAGTCCTTGGAAGGTGCGAGGCTATAGGCCAAAACCGGGCCCTGCGTCAAGAATAGCAAGGCGTCGCACCCTGTTTTTTTGCAACATGGCGGTCACGATTTATTCTGATTTCCATGGGATGCCATGGAATCGACCCCTAGGAAAACCCGATGCGCCTCTTTGCCTTCGCTGCCGCGGCCCTGGCTCTTGCCGGTTCCCATGCCCACGCTCAATCCGTCAAGGTTGACTACAACCTGTCGCTCGCCGGCCTGTCGCTGGGCACGGCGGCCCTGTCCTCCACCTTCGAGGGTTCGAAATACCAGCTGGGCGGCACCGTGAAGCTCTCCGGGCTTGCCCGGATGATCACCGGCGGCAAGGGCGCGGCAACCGCCTCGGGCGCCATCGCGGGTGGCCAGGTCCAGCCGACGGCCTTCGCGGCCACCTCGAAATCCTCCAGCGAGCAGCGCACCCTCCGGATGAGCATCGCCGGAGGGAACGTGGCGGCGGTCGAGATCGATCCGCCTTACCAAGAGAAACCCGACCGGGTTCCCCTCAAGGATTCCGACAAGAAGGGGGTGGTCGATCCGATGAGCGCCCTTCTCATGCCGGCCGTCGCCTCCGCCGGCATGACCGATCCGGCCCAGTGCAAGCGCACCATCCCGGTGTTCGACGGAGCCATGCGGCTCAACATCGTCCTCACCTATGGGGAGACGAAGACCCTGGACGGGCCCGGCTATGCCGGTCCGGTGCTGGTCTGCAATGTCCGCTACGTGCCGATCGCCGGCCACCGCCCGGCCCGCCCGGCCACCAAGTTCATGACGGAGAACAAGGACATCTCCGTCTGGCTGGCGCCGGTGGAGAGCCAGAAGCTGCTGGTCCCCGTGCGGATTGCGGTCCGCACCATGCTGGGCATGGGGGTGGCGGAGGCCTCGTCATGGAATGTGGAAGGAGACGCCAAGGTCCTTCCCACCTCCGGACGGCCCATCAGGGCCAAGGACGCGGTGAACGCCGGAGCGGCGCAGTAAGCCGCGAAACCCTTGTTTATCCTCCAGGGTAGCGAACCCGAATCGGAACGCCATATAATGAGACAGCCTGCAGCCGGGCTCCTGGCCCGGCCTGCTTCTTGAGAGGGCTGCCCGCGCCGGGCTTTCGGTTCTCAAAGCCCCTCGAATTCTCTCATCCGGGACGATCCGCATAACCCGACATCAAGGCATGGCTCGCCGTTCCCTTCCCCCGCAGGTACGCTCGCGCGGCGTCACGGCCGTGCTCGGCCCCACCAATACCGGCAAGACCCACCTCGCCATCGAGCGGATGCTTGGTCACGAGAGCGGCATGATCGGCCTGCCCCTGCGCCTGCTCGCGCGCGAGGTCTATCAGCGCGTGGTGGAGAAGGCCGGCGCCCACAACGTCGCCCTGATCACCGGCGAGGAGAAGATCAAGCCGGACCGGCCCCGCTACTGGATCTCCACCGTGGAGGCCATGCCCCGGGACCTGGACCTGTCCTTCGTGGCCGTGGACGAGGTCCAGCTCGCCAGCGACCTCGACCGCGGGCACGTGTTCACCGACCGGCTCCTGAACCAGCGCGGGCGGGACGAGACCCTGCTCATCGGCTCCAGCACCATGCGCCCGCTGATCGAGACCCTGATCCCCGGCGTCCACGTGGTGACGCGGCCGCGCCTGTCGCGGCCCACCTTCGCGAGCGAGAAGAAGGTCTCACGCCTGCCGCACCGCTCCGCCATCGTGGCCTTCTCGGCCGAGGAGGTCTACGCGATCGCCGAGCTGATCCGCCGCCAGCGCGGCGGCGCGGCCGTGGTTCTGGGCGCGCTCAGCCCGCGCACGCGCAACAAGCAGGTG
>JALYFY010000653.1 GCA_030777385.1 Pseudomonadota bacterium
CGTTGGTGATGCCGTCCTCGAACCAGCGGATCGCCACGTTCTCGGGGCCGAAATTGGTGTTCTTGATCCGGGTCGGGGCCTTGAACCAGTGGATCCGCTTGGCCTCCTCGGCCCAGAAGGCCTCGGGATCCTTGATGGAAGCCTCGTACTTGGCCCGGTAGCCCGCCTCATCCAGATAAGCCCGGTGGCTCCACTCGGACGGCACGTCGTAGATCTTCTCTTCCATGGCGCTTCTCCCAGACGCTGCCCTGACGAATTTAGCGCTAGATTTACGGAAAGAGAGAGGGGTCGGGCAAGCGGCCTGAGATCGGACTTTGGTCTTTGCTACTTTCGGGGGCGGGGCCTGCGGTTCCTTCTGCCGTTCGGTCTCCTGAGGTTCCCGGTCTTACCGGCCGAGAGCGCCGATGATGGTCCCTTGGGCAACGAACACGGACAGCCAGTCACCGGCATCGATGAAGGTCAGCCGAGGCCGTGCTCCCCTGAAGCCGTAGTTCACTACCACGGTGATTGCCACCAAGCCCAGCCAGATGAGAAGGCCTACGGCTAGTCCGCTGGTGAAGGAGTTTATCCCCAGGCTTGGGAAGAGGCGAGTCAGGATCAAGAACGATGCGAACTCCGCCAAGAAGGTAACCACAGAAGACATGCGCGAAGGTTTGCCGTTTGATCGCGCCAGTTGTTCTCGGGCCTTGCCTATACCGGACAACCAGGGCGGTGCAAAAGCCGCGTAGAGGGCCCTTAAAATTAAGCTGGCAGCGATAGCGGCAAGCCCGACCCAGAGGAGGTGGGCCCAGTACCCGAAATCAAGATCGATCATACCCTTCCTCCAGAAGAGTAAATCAATGATATAATATTTGATTGAAGCCGCCAATCCGGTAGCCGATCTCCCGTTCTTCCCCTGTCACTGGCTGCCCTGAGAGGCAGGTTCCCGATGTCTCGACGATACCTGCCGATAAGCTAAATCCTATTCAGGCACGTAGCGCGGATAGGTTGTCTTGCTTGCCCGAGCGAAGGCCAGGTCGATTCCTACAGTGGCGTAGGGCGCCTCGGGTGTTGTCTCGGCAAGCACGTTGCCCTCCGGGTCCACCACCCAGCCGAGCCCGCCGCAATTGGCCTTGTAGCCCTGCGGCGCCCAGAGGTTGGACGACAGGCAATAGGCGCCCGAGCAGACCGCCGCGGCCTGACCGCCGGCCAGCCACTTGCGGGTGGATCCATGCGGCGTCGCCCTGGGAACGCACAGAAGATCGACGCGGCCGGCCGCGTAATGGCGCGCCCACTCGAAGAACCACATCTCGGTGCAGATCTGCACGCCGATGCGCATGCCCAGCGCCCGCGCGATGTCGAAGGTGCCCGGACCGCGCTCGTACCAGGTATGCTCGTAGTAGCCCTCCTCGTCGGGAAGGTAGTATTTTTGATGCACGGGAGCGGCGCCCGTCTCCTCTGTCCAGAGATAGGCCTCGTTCCGCCGGCTGCCGTGGGGCATGACGATGGGCCTCGTGCCCATGACTGCCTTGGCGTTCAAGGTGGACATGCGTGCGATGTGCTGTTCATGCGAGGCCACCGCCTTCTGCCATTGGCCTGCGTCAGGCACAGGATCGGCCGCCAGCCACTCGCCGAAACACATCTCCGGCACCAGCAGGAAATCCGAAGCCTCCTTGGCCACATGCGCGGCAAGACCCTTGAGCGCATCGTCCAGATGATCCGGGCGGCAGTCGATCTGACAGACGGTGACCTTCATGGCGTCTCAGCCCCTTTTTCTCACAGCGATTGCAGGCTTGGCACGGCCTGCCGCAATTTCCTACAGCCCGCCCATCCGGCAGACGATGGCCCATTCCTCGTCCGTCACCGGCTGGACCGAGAGGCGGGAATTGTTGATGAGGATCATCTTGTCGAGGCCGGGCTCTTTCTTGATGTCGTCGAGCGTCACGGGTTTGGGGAAAGCCTTCACGGCCTTGATGTCGACCATGCCGAACTTGCCCGTCTCGTCCGTGTGGTCGGGGTAGTATTCCTTGATTACCTCGACGATGCCGACCACCGCCTTGCCCTCATTCGAGTGATAAAAGAAGCCCTGCTCGCCCTTTTTCATGGCCATGAGGTTCTGCTTGGCGACATGATTGCGCACGCCGTTCCAGTGCGTGCCTTTCGCGCCTTCCGCAACTTGCTGATCCCATGACCAGACGGAGGGTTCGGACTTGTAGAGCCAGTGGGCCATGGACGCTTACTCTCGACGCTTAATGTTCTGATTTAATGGGTCGGTTCATCAGCGCATCGACCGCCTGATCGAGAGTCCATGCGCCGGACAGGATCTGCTCGACCGCTTCCGCGATCGGCATGTCGATGTTTTTTGCGCGCGCCAGCGCAATAAGAGCGCTTGCAGTGGCTGCTCCCTCCACGAGCTTGCCGCCGGCAGCCTCTTCGACGTCCATTCCCTGGCCGAGGCGCTGGCCGAAGGCGAAGTTGCGCGACTGCGCGGTGGAGCAGGTGAGCACCAGATCGCCGAGACCGGATAGCCCCATCAGGGTCTCAGGCTCCCCGCCATAGGCGCGGGCGAAACGCAGGAGTTCGGCGAAACCGCGGGCGATCAGCGCCGCCTTGGCGCTCTCGCCGAGGCCTTTGCCTGCCACCGCCCCGCAGGCGATGGCCAGAACGTTCTTGGCCGCGCCGCCGATCTCGACGCCGCGCACGTCGCTCCTGTGATAGACGCGCAAGGTCGGGCCGGAGAGGGCATTGGCCATCGCTTCAGCCACCGCCGCATCGCGGCAGGCCAGCGTCACGGCGGTGGGCAGGCCGCGCGCGACGTCATGGGCGAAGCTCGGACCCGACAGAACGGCCACGGGCGCGCCGGGGCGCACCTCCGTGACAACATCGCAGAGGAAAGCCCCGGTGCCGCGTTCGATGCCTTTGGCGCAGAGCACCAGCGGCGTTGCGGCTGGCAGCACACGGGCGAGCGCCGCCGTCACCTCCCGGGTGGTCTGCGCGGGCGTGACGAGAAGGACGGCGCGAGTGGAGGCGAGTTGATCGAGATCCGATGTCGGCCTGATCTGCTCGTGCAGCGCAACGCCCGGCAGGCAACGCTCATTCGTGCGTGTCGCCGCCAGCGCATCAGCCTGCTCGGGCGAGCGCATCCACAGCACCACGTCGTTGCCGGCGGCGGCGGCCGCATTGGCAAGCGCCGTTCCCCAGGCGCCGGCTCCGGCAATGCCGATAGTTTGAATCGGTACGGTCATGGACTGCCGGCTTCCGAGCCCTCCTCCCCCTTGTGGGGAGGAGTTGGAGGTGGGGGTGTGAGGGATAGCCTATAAAGGTCAGGCGCCGGCACCCCCACCCTTAATCCCTCCCCACAAGGGGGAGGGAGAAGGGACCTACGTTTAGTCACACAGCCTCTTCGAACGACCATGTCGTTCACGCCTTCGCCCCCGCCTCGTCGCGGCTGGTGTCGAGCGGCCAGCGGGCGCGGGCGGGGGCTGCGATGTCGTCGATGAGGCCGAGGCGCATGCGCTCCAAGCCCGCCCAGGCGATCATCGCGCCGTTATCGCCGCACAGGTGCAGAGGAGGCGCCACGAGCTTGAGGCCGGCTTCGACTGCAAGCCGCTGGAGAGCCTGGCGCATGCCCTGGTTGGCCGCAACGCCGCCGGCCACCACCAGCGCCGTCGGGTGGCCGGCGATGTCGCGAAAAGCGCGCAGGCCCACGCGGGTGCGGTCGACCACCACATCGACGATGGCCGCCTGGAAGCTGGCGCAAAGATCGGAGATGTCGCTTGCGGTCAGCGGCGCAATGCGCTCCGCCTCGATCCGCACGGCGGTCTTGAGGCCCGATAGGGAAAAGTTCGGCTCCTTGCGGCCCTGCATGGGCCGGGGGAAGGCAAAGCGCTCCGGGTTGCCCTTGGCGGCCTCGTTCTCCACATGCGGCCCACCCGGATAGGGCAGGCCCAGCATCTTGGCCACCTTGTCGAAAGCCTCGCCGATCGCATCGTCGATGGTGGTGCCGATGCGTACGTAATCGCCGACGCCCTTCACGGCCACGAGCTGTGTGTGCCCGCCGGAGGCGAGCAGCAGCAGGTAGGGAAAGCCGATGCCGTCGGTAAGCCGCGCGGTCAGGGCATGCGCTTCGAGATGGTTCACGGCCATCAGGGGCTTGCGGGTGACGAGCGCCATGGCCTTCGCGGTGGTCAGGCCCACCAGCACGCCGCCGATGAGGCCGGGGCCCGCCGCCACGGCGATCCCGTCGAGATCCTTCACGGAGCAGCCTGCGCTCTTGAGGGCGCGTGCGATCAGGCGGTCGATCACCTCCACATGGGCGCGGGCGGCGATCTCCGGCACCACGCCGCCATAGCGGGCATGTTCGGTGATCTGGCTCAGCACCTCGTTGGAGAGGATCTCGCCCCGTCCGTCGAAGCCGACGCCCACCACGGCGGCCGCGGTTTCGTCGCAGGTGGTCTCGATGCCTAGAATGCGCATGATCGTTGGCGGTCTCGATTAAGGGATCGTCCGGGCTTTCGGCCCGGCTCGCCTCCCCCTATAGTCCGCCGCGCCGCATAAGATCAAACGCGGATCGTATTTGACATTCGTTTGAATTCGCATGATCCGGGCGGTCAACCGGCTTCCACTTGTGCCGATCATGCTCATAGGAGATCAACGCAGGAATGGCCTCTTCACCCACCCTGGTCATCGGCACGCGCGGCAGCCCCCTGGCGCTCGCCCAGGCTCACGAGACGCAAGACAGGCTGGTCGCCGCCCATGGATGGGCCGTGGAGCACCTGCCCCTGTCGATCATCAAGACCACGGGCGATGCCATTCAGGACCGTCCCCTCTCGGAGGCCGGCGGCAAGGGGCTTTTCACCAAGGAGCTCGACATCGCCCTGCTTGAAGGGTCCATCGATCTCGCCGTCCACTCCGCCAAGGACCTGCCGACGACCCTGCCGGAGGGCATCGTGATCGCAGGCTTCCTGCCCCGCGAGGATGTGCGCGATGCCTTCATCAGCCACCGCTTCAAGAGCCTAGGCGATCTGCCGCAAGGAGCCGTGGTGGGCTCGGCCTCCCTGCGGCGCCAGGCTCAAGTTCGCCGCCTGCGCCCCGATCTTCAGGTCACCTTGCTGCGCGGCAACGTGCAGACGCGGCTTGCAAAGCTCGAGCGCGGCGAGATGGACGCGACCCTGCTTGCCATGGCGGGACTGCGCCGCCTTGGGCTCACCGACCACGTGACCACCACGCTCGAGACGGACGATTTTCTCCCTGCCGTCGGGCAGGGCGCCATCGCCATCGTGGTTCGGGTCGAAGACGAGCGGGTGCGCGAAGTCCTGGGGCCGATTCTCGATGGGCCGACAGGCCAGGCGCTCGCCGCCGAGCGGGCCTTTCTGACCATCCTCGACGGCTCATGCCGCACGCCCATCGCCGGGCATGCGCGCCTGATCGGCGACGAACTCGAAATCCGCGGCTTGGTGCTGCGCCCGGATGGCTCCGAAAGCCTGGAAGCCGTTCGCCGGGGATCCCCGGACGATGCGGTGGCGCTTGGGCGCGAGGCAGGATCCGAGCTTCGCACCCGCATGCCGGCCGGGTTCCTCAATCCCTGATGCAGGTTCTCGTCACCCGCTCAAAGGACGATGCCGAGCGCACGGCCCGCAAGCTCGCCGCCCACGGTCATGAGGCCTGCCTTGCGCCCGTGACGCGGATCGTGCCCACGGGCGAGCCTATGCCCGGCGGATCCTACGATGCCCTGATCGTGACCAGCGCCCACGGGGTGGAGGCTCTGGCCTCTTTGGCCGATCGGCAGAGCCAGGTTTTTGCCGTCGGCGAGCGCACGGCCGATGCGGTGCGGGCTACAGGTTTCGCGCATGTGGCGGTGGCAGACGGCGATGCCGTCTCCCTGTCGCGGCTGATTCGAAGAAGCATCCGGCCTGGCCTGTCGCTCCTTCACATCACCGCCCGCCACCACAAGGAGGAGCCGGCAGCGTCCTTACGTGCAGCCGGGTTCAACGTGCTGCAGTGGGAGGCGTATGAGGCGCAGGCTATGGAAAGCCTGCCGGAGGCAGCCGCTGAGGCCCTGCGCACTGGCCAAATCGGCGCCGCGCTCCATTATTCCCGACGCAGTGCGGATCTCGTCGTCCGGCTGGCAGAGGAGGCGGGTCTGGCACCCGCTCTCCGGGTTTTCCCCCATCTCTGCCTGTCGGCCGATGTGGCCGCGCCCCTGACACTGGCCGGCGCCGCAGCGCGTGTGGCGGAGGACCCCACCGAGGATGCGCTTCTCAAGCTCCTCGATCCTCCTCCCTGACCAGGGGCACCGCTTCGTTTCATGATCCTGACGCTCGGGATCTTGGCCAAAGGAGAGGATCATGGTCCGATGAGCCTGCCAATTTTTGGGATCGCGCTCCGGCCAGGGAACGAAACGCTGCGCCCAAGCTTGCCTCAATTGCACTTCACACTGACCTTTTGAAGACTGCCCAAGAGTGAACCGTGACCGATTCATCTGATCCGAGACGCCCGAAATCATCCCGCAAGAAGCCCTCGCGAGAGCCGGCGACCATCGACCTGAAGGCGACCGTGATCGACGACGGCACGCCCCAGGACCCTGCGCAAGGGAGCACCGGGGAGGACGCGGCCAAGGACGTTCGCATTCATGAGACCGCCCCCCAGGAGAGCCCTCCTGCGGAAACCTTGCAGGGGGCTGAGGCTGAGGAGACGATTGCGGGCGGTGCCCAGCCTCCGGCGGAGGATGTGGTCGCCTCGCCTGAAGCCACCTTGGATTCGGGTGCCGGAACCGACACGCTTCCCACGGGCGATCCTTCGCTGCCGCCATCGATGCAGGACGCCAACTCCCAGGATACGAGTTCCCAGGAAGCACCCTATCGGGAGGCTTCCTCCCATGAATCAGCCTCACAGGACGTCCCGCCACAGGAGCCCCTGTCGGGGGGCGTCCCGCCGCAGCCTGCTCCCGGGCGGCGCAGCTCTGCGGGAGCCCTGATCGGATCCGGCCTTCTCGGCGGCCTCGTCGGAGCGGGGCTCGTCTACGGCCTGCAGACTTGGCAGGCGCCCCCGGCACAGGACGACCAGCGCATCGCCCAGCTTGAGCAGCGGGTGAGCGCGCTCCGTCAGCCCTCGCCGTCGGGTCAGCCGCAGGCCAACACGCAAGCCCTGGAGGAGCGCCTTCAGGCTCTCGAATCCTCTAGAGGAGATCTCGACGGGCGTCTCCAAGCCCTTCAAGGCACCGCCGAGCAGGCCTCGGCCCAAGCGCAGGAAGCCCTGAACCGCCCTGCTCCGGAGGCTGCCCTCGCTGCAGCCGCCCCTCAGAATGAAGCCGCCCTGAACGATCTCTCCACCCGCCTGTCGGCTCTGGAGGAGCAGGTTCGCACCAGCACGCAGAATGCTGCGAATGTGGCGAATACCGCGCAGGACCTCGACCGCCGCATTGCGGACCAGGATCGCCGCTTCACGGAACAGCAGCAAAGGGTTGCGCAGCTGGACGGGCGCTTTGCCGAGGTGGAGCGCCGCTTCACGGAGTCGGACCGCCGGTTCACGGAAACCGATCGCCGCTTTTCCGAGCAGGAGCAGCGCGTCACAGCCCTGACCCAGCAGGTCGCCGAGAATAACAGGAATGCCGAGCAGGCAGGCCAGACCGGCGCCAAGGTCGTGCTGGCAGGGCGCCTGAACGACGCCCTGAGCAGCGGCGAGCCCTATGCCGAGGTGCTCGACGGCATCAAGAAGGCCGGAGCCGATGCGGCCCGCATCGCTCCCCTGGAGCCTTTTGCCGGGCAGGGAGCGCCGACCGCGGCCAAGCTGGCGGAAGGTTTCGAGCCGGTTGAGACAAGGATTCTGCGCGAGAGCCGCGGGCCCGCCAGTGACTGGACGGACCGGCTCCTGCGCATGGCCGACCGCGTGGTCACGGTCAGGCCGGTGAACGAACAGGATTCTGCCGGCGTTTCAGGTAGTGTCACCCGCATCAGGCAAGCTCTGGAGAAGGGAGACGTGGTGGATGCCGCTGCGGCCTGGGATTCGCTGCCCGAGCCTTCGCGCCGGCTTTCCGAGGATTGGGGCCGCCAGGTCAAGGCCGTCGCGCAGGCGCATCAGGCGGCGCAAGCGATCGGCACTGATGCTCTCGCCACCCTCAACCGTACGACGCAATAAAGGATCAGCCCAGCATGTGGCGCGCACTTGTTTTCATCGGTCTTCTCTGCGTCGCGGCCTTCGGCGCGGTCTGGCTGGCTGACCGGCCCGGCACGGTTCTGGTCACCTTCGGCGGCTATGAGGTTCAAACGTCCGTGTCGGTGGCCGCCATCGCGCTTGTGGGCGTGGCTCTCGCCCTGGCGCTGCTCTGGTCCCTGGTCTCGGGAGTCCTGCAGCTTCCCTCCCGCCTGACCTTCGCGTCGCGGGCGCGGCGCCGCTCCAGGGGCTATCAGGCCGTGTCCCGCGGCATGGTGGCCGTGGGGGCTGGCGATACCATTGCGGCGCGGCGCTACGCCAACGAGGCCGAGCGCCTCCTGGGCAAAGAGCCCCTGACGCTGCTTCTGAAGGCACAGGCCGCCCAGATTTCGGGCAATCGAGAGGCTGCCGAGAAGGCTTTCACGCAGATGATGGACGAGGACGAGACCCGGGTTCTCGGCCTGCGCGGCCTCTTCGTCGAGGCGCGGCGTCGGGGCGACGTGGGGGCTGCTCATCAATACGCTTCCGAGGCGGTTCGGCTGGCGCCTGCCGCAGCCTGGGCAAGCGATGCAGTTCTCGAATCCCGCTGCGCCGACCGGGATTGGCGCGGGGCCCTGGAGGCCGTCGAGCGGCGCACATCGCTGGGGCTCCTCGACAAAAAGACCGCCAGGCGCCACCGGGCCGTCCTCCTCACGGCGGACGCCCTGGAGCGGGCCGAGCACGATCCGGACGGAGCACTCAGGAGCGCCCAGGATGCGGCCAGGCTCGCCCCCGATCTGGTGCCTGCCGCAGCCCTTGCCGGTCGGCTCCTGTCGCGCCGGGGCGATCTGCGCCGGGCCGCCAAGGTCGTGGAGGCCGCCTGGCGCAGCCTGCCTCATCCGGATCTCGCGGAGGTCTATCTCAACCTGCGCCACGGGGACTCCGCCCTCGACCGCCTCAAGCGCGCCGAGACCCTGCTGCGGCTCTCCAATGGGGCCCAGGAGGGGAGGCTTGCCGTTGCCCGCTCGGCTCTTGAGGCGCGCGAATTCGACCGCGCCCGCAAGGCGCTCGAGCCATTGCTCTCCGACCGTCCGAGCATGCGGGTGTGCCTGCTCATGTCGGATCTCGAGCAGGCCGAGCACGGCTCCACCGGCAAGGGCCGCGAGTGGCTTGCCCGTGCGACCCGCGCCCCGCGGGACCCGGCATGGATTGCCGATGGCGTCGTGTCCGACAAATGGGCTCCGATCTCGCCGGTCACGGGGCGGCTCGACGCCTTCGTCTGGCAGGCTCCGCCCGACGTTCTGATCGCTCCCGAACTCACCCTGCACGACGATGTGACGGCCGATCTCGACGATGAGCCCAAGGCGCTGCCCATTGCCGCAGCTGCGGAGCCTCCGCCTCCGCCGGCAGACGAGCCCGCAACGCTAAGCGAGCCCGTTGCTGCGCCTGAACCTACCCTGCCGGAAACCGAGGTTAAAGCGGACGTCGCCGAAGAGGAGCCGGTCAAGGAGGAGATCCCTCTGCCGCCATCCGGCCCCGTCGTCTTTCCGGCGACGCCGCCCGATGTGCCGAAACCCAAGGAAGCCGCCGCCCGGCGCAGCGTTTTTTCGGTCTGGTAGGGCCGTTCCGGCCATCGCCTCCCTTGCCAAGCGACAGGCGAGGGGGTAAGAGGGCGACCTCTCGGATCGCAGGATTGCGATGCCGCAATAGCTCAGCTGGTAGAGCACCTCATTCGTAATGAGGGGGTCGGGGGTTCGAATCCCTCTTGCGGCACCATTCCCATCCTCAAGCGGCAAGGCAGCCTTCCGGCGGCTTGGTCCTTTGAAGGTGGGAAGGAATGGCAGGGGGCCATAGCTCAGCTGGGAGAGCGCTTGCATGGCATGCAAGAGGTCGGCGGTTCGATCCCGCCTGGCTCCACCATCCCCTGCTGGCGCATCGTGCGGACTTCCGGTCCGCCCAGGCGATGCGCTGCCTGAAGACAGGGAGCATCGGATCGCTTCAAAAGTGCACCTCACTTTTGGGTCCGAGGCATAGACGAGACGGAGCGTGCGGGTGTAGCTCAGGGGTAGAGCACAACCTTGCCAAGGTTGGGGTCGAGGGTTCGAATCCCTTCGCCCGCTCCATTTCCTTCACGGGAATTCATCGACAAGGCGCCCTCGGGCGCCTTTCGTCTTTCCGTTGTCTGCTCAAGCAAACGGGCCCATTCCAAGGATGGAAGGGCCCGCGGTGGCTCTGGGGCCACACGTCATTGACGTTCATCCGGCTAAACCGGTGTTTCAATCCTGATTGTCGAGCTGAGAGATGCCTCCAATGCTCAACTTGGCCATGTGGAGGGAGCTGTCAGCCCAGGCGACGTTCCTATGTGAGCCTCCATCCGTTCAAGCCGGGGCGGGTGCCCGGTTCATCGAGTGGCGAAATCGGCTTTCGTCAGGAACCCGCTTCGCTCAGCGCGCCGATCCGTCCGTTTCGACGAGCAATCCTCGAGGACTGAAAATCCGGCCCGTCATGATGCCAAGTCCTTGGACGGCTCCTTGTTTCAGCGTGGCGGCAAAGAAAAAGGCCCGACGGATGCCGGGCCTTTCTTGTCACTGTTCGGCTGGTCCATGCTGGACCCCGTTCGTCAGGCTGCCTTGACGCCTGACAGGAAGGCATTGACCTCGTGGCTGAGGTCGTTGGAGTGGCGGGCGAGTTCCTGGGCGGCACCGAGCACCTG
>JALYFY010000654.1 GCA_030777385.1 Pseudomonadota bacterium
GGCTCGTCGAACGGTATCGTGATGAACAGCATTGCCGGAGACTCAACCCTCACGGTCAACCGAGGCACGATCGAAACGGATCATGGCGCCGCAATCGTGACTGGCAGCGGCAACGATCGGGTTGAGAATTTCGGAAGTTTGTTGAGAAGCACGGAAGGCGCCGTCGTAACTCTCGGGTCCGGCAACGATACCTTCGTGATCGGTGGAGCATCGACCCTTAACAGAGAAGTGCCCACATACATCAATGGAGAGAGCGGCACCGACACCCTCGCCTTTGGTGTCGATGCTGGCACTTTCAACGTCACCAGTCTCGGACCGGAATTCACCTACCGGAACTTCGAGGTTCTTGAGAAGATCGGCACTGCGGACTGGACCCTTACAGGGTTTTACGACGACGATCCCGCATTGCTGATCAACGTGCGCTCAGGCCGGCTCATCGACAATGCCGAGACGCCGGAGGCAATCGCCCGGGTGTTTGACGGCGCCACGCTTGCCGGCACCGGCACGGTCGGTGCTCTCACGGTCGATTCCGGAGCAATCCTTGCGCCTGGAAGCGGGGCGGAACTCGGCACTTTCAGGGCTGCGTCTGCCACCTTCGCGGCAGGTTCCAATTTCCACGTGCGCGTCAACGACCAAGGCGGCAGCGACAGGCTTCTGGTGAACGGGGTTGCCACCATCAACGGCGGCCGGGTCAATGTCGATGTTTCCGGCGGCTATGCATTCAATACGCGCTACACCATCCTCACCGCCGCCAGCATTGCCGGCCCACGCTTCCAAAGCGCGGTGGCAAGCATGGCCCTCCTGCAGCCGGTGCTGAGCTACGACGCCAGGAACGTCTACGTGACCCTCGAGCGGGTCACCCAGGAGCCGGACAATCCGGATGAGCCGGGCAATCCGGATGAGCCAGGCAATCCGGATGAGCCGGGCAATCCAGATGAGCCGGTGGATCCGGATGATCCGCCGGTGATCACCCTCGATCAGGTCGGCCGCACCTGGAATCAGATCAGCACCGGCCGGGCTTTGGAGTCGCAAGGCACCGCCGGCCCCCTCCTGCCCGTGGTGCTTGCCCAGCCGACGATCCCGGATGTGCTGCGCGCCCTGGATCTCCTCTCGGGCGAAGCTTATGCCACCGCGGTCGGCCTTGCCGCCGGGGATACGGAAACGATCCACCGGACGCTGCTCACCCGGCTGCGGACGACCGGCCCGGCCGGAATCGCCGCAGCACCTGGGGCCCAACCTCTGGCCTATGCGCCCGCGCCTGCTGTCACGAAGGCCCCATTCCCGCCGGCGCCCCGTACCCCGGCCATGCTGGTGGACCTCTGGGGCCAGGGCTTCGGAACCTGGGGCAGCCGCGAGGGTCGTGACGGGTTGGGCGTCGCCTCAGCCGATCGCACCACGGGCGGCTTCATCCTGGGCGCCGAGACCAGCTTCGACACCACGTGGCGGATCGGCATGGCGGGCGCCTATACGCAGACGAGCTTCGATATTGTGGATCGTCTCTCGTCCGGCAGCATCGACAGCTACCATGCGGCCCTTTACGGCTCCGGCACCTGGGGCGGCTTCGCCCTGCGCGGCGGCGCCACCTACACCCACCATGACCTCGACGTGAACCGCAACGCCGTGTTGCGCGGCTTCTCGGACGAGGCAGATGGCAGCCTCTCCCTGGACAGCGCCGGCCTCTTCGCGGAAATCGGCTATCCGGTGCGATTCGGGCGCCTCACGGCAGAGCCGGTTGCGAGCCTCTCCTATGTGCATACCGGCCGGGGCTCCTTCACGGAGGATGGCGGCGACATGGCGCTGCGCGGCAGGACGAATGCTTTCGACACAGCCTGGACGACCTTGGGGGTGCGCCTCTCGGGCGATCTCACGGAGGACGGCCGTCTCAAGGGCTATTCGCTGCTCGGCTGGCGGCACGCCTTCGGGGATGTTATGCCGACCACCGTCAACCAGTTCATCACGGGCAGCGATCCGTTCCTGATCATCGGCAATCCGATCGACCGGGACAGCCTGGTCGTCGAGACCGGCCTCGACTGGTTCGTCACGCCGGCGGTGGCCCTGGGCGTGCGCTACGACGGCCAATATGGATCCCGCGACCACAGCCAGTCCGTCCGGGGGCAGCTCACGGCCCGGTTCTGATCCGACCGGCTCGCTCGAGCCCGGCATGACCTCAAGAACCCTCATCGCCAGCATCGGTTGGCTGGCGATGGGGATCGCCGCGGCTCCGTCCGGCCGAACCCGGCGGAGCTTCTTCCACTCGCCTGAATGCATCGCAGGAAAAGAGCCTTGAACCGATCCTGAAAGTGGATGCCGCTTTCAGGATCGATGCTCTAGGATGGCTCCGCATCGGGGGACGGGGAATGGAGAAACGGCGCGGGGCCGGCACGGGACAGATCGCGGCCTTTGCCCTCATGGCGCTGATCTGGGGCCTCACCTGGCTGCCGACGAAGCTCGGCTCCGAGGTGGTGCCGCCGATCTTTCTCGCGGCCGCCCGCTTCGTGCTGGCGGGGCTTGCCTATGGGGCCATCGCGCTCGCCCGGAAGGTGCCGCTGCGGATGGAGCAGCCGTGGCGCGTGCTCGTGGCCGCGCTCCTCATCAACACGGGCTGCTACAGCCTCCTGTTCTGGGGTGTCGCTCGCGCGCCGAGCGGCCTGTCGGCCATCGTCAACCTCGCCCTCATGCCGATCTGCATCATCCTGGTCGGCGCCCTTTACGGGCAGGAGCGCATCACGCGGCGGCGCATCGGCGCCATCGCGCTCGGCGTCGGCGGCCTCGTGCTGCTCTTCTCCGGGCGCACGGCGTCGCCCCAGGAGGGCATGGAGGCGGTGGTGGGGCTGACCGCCGTTGCGGTCGCCACCTTGA
Organism: Pseudomonadota bacterium; assembly: GCA_030777385.1. GTDB lineage: Bacteria > Pseudomonadota > Alphaproteobacteria > Rhizobiales > Beijerinckiaceae > Microvirga. Next base: position 2,860 of record JALYFY010000654.1, read on the forward strand.
GCTATGCCTGGGGCACCGTGGTCAGCCGCCCGCTCATGCAAGCCATGCACCCGCTCTCGCTCGCCTTCTGGGAGACGGCCCTGGGCGCGGCAGGCCTCGTCATCGTGTCCCT
>JALYFY010000655.1 GCA_030777385.1 Pseudomonadota bacterium
GCAGAGAAGATCATCGCCGATCAGCAAAGCGAAATTGCCGAGATGCTGGACTGGCTCAAGAAGAACAGCAAGTAGGATCCCACGGCCGGTCGTCGGCCAAGATGTACGCCCCTAACCCGGAGCGGCCATGGGCCGCTCCCCAGAACCAGTTGAGGCTCCATCTAAGTCGTGAGCAACGAGAGCGATCAGATGCACCATAATACCCTGCACGATTGGCAGCACGAGCATGTCTTCCTTGGCGAACACCACGACCGCCACGAGCGGCGCACTTGGCTCGTGGTCGGGCTGACGGCGGCGATGATGGTCGCCGAGATCGTCGCCGGGACGATCTTCGGGTCCATGGCGCTGGTGGCCGACGGCTGGCACATGTCGACCCATGCCGCGGCGCTCGCCATTGCTGCGCTGGCCTATCGCTTCGCGCGCAAGCACGCCCACGATCCCCGCTTCTCGTTCGGGACCGGCAAGGTCGGCGAGCTCGCGGCGTTCTCCAGCGCGATCATCCTGGCGCTCATCGCCCTGCTGATCGGCTACGAGAGCCTCATGCGCCTGATGAACCCGATACCGATCCAGTTTGGCGAAGCGACGGTGGTTGCGGTGATCGGGCTCGCCGTGAACCTCGCCAGCGCCTGGCTGCTGGCCGGTGACCATCATCATGGCCACGGCCATAAGCACGATCATGACCATGAAGATTACCACCACGGCCATACGCACGGCAATCAACATCATCATGGCGGCGACACGAACATCCGCTCCGCCTACCTGCACGTTCTCGCCGACGCCCTGACCTCAGTTCTCGCCATCGTGGCGCTGCTTGCCGGTCGCTTCTATGGCTGGAGCTGGCTCGATCCCGTGATGGGCGTGGTGGGCGCTGTCGTCATCGCGCAGTGGTCATGGGGGCTGATCCGCACAGCCGGCGCCACCCTCCTCGACGCGGTCCCCGACCAGACGCTTGCACGGTCGGTGCGCGAACGCATCGAGGTCGGCGAGGACCGCGTGACGGACCTCCACCTCTGGCGCTTGGGGCCCGGCCATGCCGGCCTGATCGTCGCGGTCGTATCGGACGCCCCTCATTCGCCCGAAGTCTACAAGCAGCGGCTCTCAGGCATCAAAGGCCTATCGCATGTGACCGTCGAGGTCCATGCTTGTCCCAACCACCCGCAGCGCGAGGCAGCCTGATCGGCTGCCGGAAAGGCGATCCGATGAACACCATGCTCATGACCCGCCGCAGCCTCGTCGCCGGCCTCACGGCTAGCGCCCTGCTCGCGCATTCCCGCGCCTCGCGAGCCCAGGATCTTCCCAAGATAGTCGTCATCAAGGATCCGACCTGCGGCTGCTGCACCGGCTGGGTCAACCACCTGCGCCAGGCTGGCTTCACCGCGGACGTGATCGAGACGTCGGAGATCAACCGCGTGAAGGTGCGCCTCGGCGTGCCGAATGATCTTGCCTCCTGCCACACCGCCGAGATCGGCGGTTATGTCATCGAGGGCCACGTGCCCGCCGACGCGATTAAGCGCCTGCTCACCGAGAAGCCGACGGGCAAGGGGTTGGCTGTTGCCGGCATGCCGATGGGATCGCCCGGCATGGAGATGGAGGGCATGGCTCCGGAAACCTACGAGGTGGTCCTGTTCGGGCCGTCAGGCCGGACAACCTTCGCCCGATACGAGGGCGCGCGTCTGCTCTGACCCCTATCCTTACGGAAGGAGATCGTCCATGGCCCGCCTATGGATCGTGATGGCCGCAACCCTCGTTGCCGTTGGCACCGCCCAAGCCCAGCATGCTTCCCCGTCGCCCTACGCCGGCATGGAGGCACGACAGATCAAGGCGCTGTCCGACCAGCAGATCGCCGATCTTCGTGCCGGCCGCGGCATGGGCTTGGTGCTATCAGGGGAGCTCAATGGGTACCCCGGCCCGATTCATGTCCTGGAACTCGGCGACTAGCTCGGGCTATCTGGGGAGCAGCGCACCCGGGTACAGGAACTCCATGCGGCCATGAGGACAGCGACAGTGCCGCTGGGCGAGCGCCTGATCGCGCAGGAGGCGGACCTTGACCGGCAGTTCGCCACCAAGGTGGTCACCCCGGCAAGCCTGCAGACCACCACGGCCGAAATCGGCGCGACCCAGGGCGCTCTGCGCGGAGCGCACTTGCGCTACCACCTCTCCACTCTGGAGGTCCTCACGCCCGAGCAGGTGCGCCGGTATGGCGAGCTGCGTGGCTATGGGGCCTCGGCAGGCCACGGGCATGGCCCCAAAGGCCACCACTG
>JALYFY010000656.1 GCA_030777385.1 Pseudomonadota bacterium
ATCAGCCGCTGGAAGGCCTCGCCCGGCCACAACAGCAACCTCCTGATGCCCCAGGCCCGCAGGATCGGGCTCGCCCGCGCGGACGCCAACAACCGCTACGGCCGCTACTGGGCGCTGGTTCTCGGACAGTAGAAGGCACAAAGAAGGTCATGCGGCGTTAGGAACCTGATTCCTCTCGCTCGCGGATTTCATGACCCAGCCACAAATTCTTTCCTTCGCCATCGTCGCCGGGATGATGGGGCTCTTCGTCTGGGGACGCCTGCGCTACGATCTCGTGGCGGTTCTGTCCCTGCTGGCGGCTGTGCTCGTCGGCATCGTCCCAGCCGACAAGGCCTTCGAGGGCTTCAGCGACGACATCGTCATCATCGTGGCAAGCGCCCTCCTGGTCAGCGCCGCGGTGGCAAAGTCCGGGGTGCTCGAGGTCGGCCTGAATCACGTGGGGCCGTATCTTCGCACCACGCAGATCCAGGTGGTGGTGCTGGTCGGCGTGGTGACGGTGCTCTCCGCCTTCGTGAAGAACATCGGCGCGCTGGCGATGATGATTCCCGTGGCGTTCCAGATCGCCCGGCGCACCAACACGCCGCCGTCGAGCTTTCTCATGCCCATGGCCTTCGGGTCGCTGCTCGGCGGCATCGTGACCCTGGTCGGCACCTCGCCCAACATCATCGTGTCGCGCGTCAGGCAGGAGCTGATGGGCGAGCCCTTCGGCATGTTCGACTTCACCCCCGTAGGCCTGGGCATCGCGGTGGCAGGCGTGGTCTTCCTGGCCTTCGGCTATCGTCTTCTTCCGCAAGGGCGCAAAGGGGCGGCGTCCCTGGATGAAGCCCTCAACATCAAGGACTACGTGACCGAGGCCCGGGTGACGCCGGAATCCGACGTGCTCGGCCAGACGGTGGCCGATCTGCACAAGCTCGCCAACGGCGAGGTGAAGGTCGCGGCCATCATCCGCAACGAGACCCGCAGCTCGAGCCCGCTACCGGATGCAAAGATCCGCGAGAACGACGTGCTCATGCTGGAAGGCGAGTCGGATGCGCTCGAGAGCGCCGTCGTCCGCGCCGGGCTGAAGCTCAGCCGCGAGCACCACCAGCCGGAGACGGACGAGGCCACCGACGAGATCGGGGTCATCGAGGCCATCGTCGGGCCTGGCTCCGTTCTCACGGGCGTATCGGCGGAGCGGATCGGCCTCTACGAGCGCTTCGGGGTCAATCTCATCGCGGTGAGCCGCAGCGGCGAGCGCTTCAAGGAGCGGCTGCGCACCATCACGCTGCGCTCCGGCGACGTGATCGTGCTCCAGGGCAACCTGAAGAAGCTGCCCGACACCTTGCGCGATCTCGGCTGCCTCCCGCTCGCCGAGCGGGAGATCCGGCTCGGCAGCGCGCGCAGGAGCCTCATGCCCGCGGTGATCCTGGCAGGCACCATGGTGCTGGTTGCCTTCAACATCCTGCCCGTCGCCATCGCGTTCTTCGGCGCAGGCGTTCTGCTGGTGCTCTTCGGCTCGCTTACCTTAAGGGAAGCCTACGAGACGGTCGAATGGCCCATCATCGTGATGCTCGGCGCGCTGATCCCGGTCAGCGAATCGATCCGAACCACCGGCGGCACGGATCTCATCGCCGCCTGGCTCTCGTCCATCGCCAACATGCTGCCGCCCACCGGCGCCCTGGTTCTGATCATGGTGGCCGCCATGGCGGTGACGCCGTTCCTCAACAATGCCGCCACCGTGCTCGTGATGGCGCCCATTGCGGCGAGCTTTGCCACCCAGCTGGGTTTTAGGCCCGATGCCTTTCTCATGGCAGTGGCGATCGGGGCGGCCTGCGACTTCCTCACCCCCATCGGGCACCAGTGCAACACCCTGGTCATGGGGCCGGGAGGCTACCGCTTCGGCGATTACTGGCGGCTCGGGCTGCCCCTGTCGATCATCGTGGTGGTGGTCGGCGTGCCGCTCATCATGCTGTTCTGGCCGCTGCGGTAAGCGTTTCCTCGGGGGCCGACTGGTAAAGGCCCACGGCCTCTTCACGTCATCCCCAGGCTTGCCCCGGGGATCCACGTCTTCCCGGCGGTTCAAGACGTGGATGGCCGCAACAAGTGCGGCCATGACGCGCCAAGTGTCATCCCCGGCGCACGCAGTGCGGGAAGGGGATCCATAGCGACGTGCTTGATTGTGGATTCCCTTCCCCTCCAGCGGCCATGCCGCTTCCGGCCGGGAATGACATTGAGGTTGACGCCCCGCTGTCATCCCGTTGGCGCTCCGGTGTCATCCCCGGCGGTCCGCAGGACCGGGAAGGGGATCCACTGTCGAGCGCTGCACTATGGATTCCCTTCCCCTGCGATGGCTTGTGCCGTCTCCGGCCGGGAATGACACCGCCGGATCGGGTCCAGAGGAGGGCTCAGGGGCAAACAGAATGATGAGCCAGCCTCTCAGTGCAGGAAGGCGGCAAGCAGAAGGGTGGTGCCCACGGCCGAGGACGACAGGGCGACGATCATGGCCCAGATATGCAGCCGGTCCCGCTCCTCCTGGTTGAGCAGGGGGCGATAGCGCGAATCGGAGCGGCCGAAGATGAAGGTGGTGGTTCGCGCCGGTCGGGGCGCATGAGGCATGATGCAGAAGCTCGATCTCACCATCGTGCGCATGGGCTCATGCCCAGCGCCGGCACCGTAGGAGGAGTCATGGGAGATCTGCGGGTTCATGGCTGACGCAACACAATGTGAGATCGTGAGCCAGACGGTCGCCTTGAAGCCGTGAACGCGAGGTAAAGATGCCGCGTCAGTTGCCGGCGTCGTAAACCAAACCTTTATGGCCGGTCGATCTTAGCGGTGGACAAGTGCGGCCGCTGGGGTCTGCCGCTGTGCTCCCGTGCTTGTGCTGCCGCATGGCGCAGATGCTTCGACGAATCGGGCTCCACGTCTTGAGCGGCGGCCCCCGTGTCATTCCCGGCCGAAGCGCAGCGGAGGGGAAGGGAATCCATCAGCACTGCGCGTGTCAGTGGATCCCCTTCCCGGCCTGCGGCCGCCGGGGATGACACCGGGGCGCCAACCTCACTGTCATTCCCGAAAGGACGCGTGCGAAGGGGAAGGGAATCCACCTGCACGCGCAGCACATGGAACTCCCGATCCCCAGGACCGCTTGGGTGACAGGAAAGGACAAACTAGGCACTGCCGTCACAGGAAACGGGTCGCCCAAGGGCCAGCCCTGTGCCATTCGTCGTTCCAGCAGCGCGGGGCACCCGAATGACACAAGCACCGGTTCACAAGACCATGACGGCGTCCGACTGGGCGCTTCTGATCGCCCTGTCGGTCGTCTGGGGCGGCTCCTTCCTGTTCGTCGGGATTGCCGTCAAGGAACTGCCGCCGCTGACCATCGTGGCGTCCCGCGTCGTGATGGGCGCGGCGGCCCTGCTGATCGTGCTGCGCATCTTAAGCGTTCACTTGCCCCGCACCCGGCAAGCCTGGGGCGCCTTTCTGGGCATGAGCATTCTCAACAACGTCATTCCTTTCACGTTGATCGTCTGGGGGCAGAGCCACATTGCCAGCGGGCTCGCCTCCATCCTCAACGCAACCACGCCGCTCTTCACCGTGATCGTTGCGCATT
>JALYFY010000657.1 GCA_030777385.1 Pseudomonadota bacterium
CTCTCGCTCTTCCGTGGCGCCTCGCAGGAGCTTCTCGATCTGGAAAGCGCCCTCTTCGCCCGCTGCGATCTGGTCTTCACAGGAGGCATGAGCCTTTATGAGGCCAAGAAGAGCCGTCACCGCAGCGTTCACGGCTTCCCGTCCTCCATCGACTTCAACCACTTCTCCCAGGCCCGTTCCATCGACAAGGATCCGGAGGATCAGGCGCATATTCCGGGTCCGCGCCTCGGCTTCTTCGGCGTCGTCGACGAGCGCATGGACATCGATCTCCTGGCACAGGTCGCCAGCTTGCGCCCCGATTGGCAGTTCGTGATGATCGGTCCGGTGGTGAAAATCGATCCGGCCTCCCTGCCGCAGGCACCGAACATCCATTGGCTCGGCGGCAAGTCCTACAATGAGCTGCCGCACTACCTTGCCGGCTGGGATGTAGGCTTCATGAACTTTGCCCTGAACGAGGCGACCAAGTTCATCAGCCCCACGAAGACCCCTGAATTCCTGGCTGCCGGCGTGCCGGTCGTCTCGACGGCGATCACCGATGTGGTCCGACCCTACGGCGAGAAGGGCCTCGTCGAGATCGCCAGGGATGCCAAAGAGGTGGTCGCGAAGGTCGAGACCATTTTTGCCCGGCCGAAGGAGGCTTGGCTTGCAAAGGTCGACCGCCATCTGGCCGCCGGTTCCTGGGACAAGACCTGGGGCGCCATGCACAAGCTGATGCTGGATGCGACGGGCGATGCAACCGCCGATCGCGCCGCTTCTTCCCTTCCGATTTATGCCACCACGCCTGCGGAGTAATTGAGAATGTACGATTGGCTGATTGTCGGCGCCGGCTTTGCGGGCAGTGTCCTAGCGGAACGTCTTGCAACCGAGCGCAATGAGCGCGTGCTTCTCATCGACCGCCGTCCCCACATCGGCGGTAACGCCTATGATCGTTACGACGATGACGGCCTGCTCATTCACCAGTATGGGCCGCATATATTCCACACCAACTCGAAGCAGATCTTCGACCATCTCTCCCGGTTCACCGAGTGGCGTTTCTACGAGCACCGGGTGTTGGCCGAGGTGGACGGCATGCAGGTGCCGATCCCGATCAACCTCGATACCGTCAACAAGCTCTATGGCCTCAATCTCTCCTCCGAGCAGCTGCAGGACTGGTTTGCCGAACGGGCTGAAACGATCGGTGAGATCAAGACGTCTGAGGACGTCGTGGTCTCCGTTGTGGGCCGCGAGCTTTATGAAAAATTCTTCCGCGGCTATACGCGCAAGCAATGGGGCCTCGATCCGTCAGAGCTCGACAAGTCGGTGACCTCGCGCGTGCCGACGCGCACGAACCGGGACGACCGCTACTTCACGGACGAGTTCCAGTTCATGCCGAAGCACGGCTACACCCGGATGTTCGAGAAGATGGTTGGTCATCCAAATATCGACATCATGACGCAGACCGAGTACGATGACGTCAAGAATGTCATTCCGCATCGCCGCGTCATCTATTGCGGGCCGATCGACGAGTACTTCAATTTCCAGTTCGGCAAGCTGCCCTACCGTTCGCTCCGCTTCGAGCATGTGACCCTGGACAAGCCCTGGCACCAGTCGGTCGGCGTGGTGAACTTCCCGCAGACCAACGACTACACCCGCGTCACGGAATACAAGCACCTGACGGGTCAGGAGCACGCCAAGACGGCGCTCACCTATGAGTATCCGTCGGCAGAGGGCGACCCCTACTACCCGATCCCAAAGGCGGAAAATCAGGAGCTCTTCAAGAAGTACGAGCGCCTTGCCCTTGCCACGCCCGACGTGTGGTTCGTGGGCCGCCTTGCCACCTATCGCTACTACAACATGGACCAGATCGTCGGCCAGGCCCTCGCCACGTTCCGCCGCATCAACGAGTCCCTGCCTGTCGGAGCGGACACATCCACCGTCAAGGTCATGTCGTCGGCAGGCCTTGTCTCATGAAGAAAAAAGACATCGAACAATCCGCGCTAAGAATAGTTGTCGAACGCTTAGTGAATTAGCGCGGAGTTGGATGATGAAACGATCACTAGAGCTTTGGGGCGGTCTGGAATGTACTGTCGCAAGAGTTGGCGACGACTACCGCGACCAA
>JALYFY010000658.1 GCA_030777385.1 Pseudomonadota bacterium
CAGCGGTTCAGCCGCAGAGCTTCTGGGTCCTCGGCGGCGCGGCCGTCGTCGTCCTGGTGCTGTACGTGTTTCTGGAGCACACGCTCCTCGGCAAGGCTGTGCTGGCGACGGCCGCGAACCGCCTCGCGGCCCGCCTGGTCGGCATCAACACCACGACGATCATGGCGCTCGCGTTTGGTGGGTCCGCGGCCATCGGCGCGGTCGCGGGCATCCTCGTGACGCCGATCACGCTCACAAGCTACGATGTGGGCACGCTTCTTGCGCTGAAGGGGTTTGCTGCCGCCATGCTGGGCGGCATGGGTAACCCGGTCGGCGCCGTCGTTGGTGGATTGCTGCTCGGCCTGCTTGAGGCTTTCGGCGCGGGCTACCTCAGCTCAACCTACAAAGATGCGTTTGCCTTTGTGGTCATTCTCATCGTGCTGTTTGTCGCGCCGCAGGGCTTGTTTGGACGCCGGATCGTGGAGAGGGTTTGAGGATGCGCGCTCTCGTCAACCACCGCTTCCTGACGCTTGCCGCGCTGGCAGCCATAATTGCGGTTCTCCCGCTGGTCTTCCCGTCGAGCTACTATTTCCGAGTGGCATCGCTCGTCTGGGTCTCGGCGCTTGCCGCCATCGGCCTCAACATCCTGATGGGGCAGGCGGGTCAGGTGAGCCTCGGGCATGCAGCGTTCTTCGGCATCGGGGCCTATGCGGTTGCCATCGGACCGGCGCATCTCGGCATACCGCCCTGGGCCGCGCTCCTTCTCGGTGCTCTGCTCTCCGCCGCTCTCGCCTATCTGGTCGGACGGCCGATCCTGCGGTTGAAGGGGCATTATCTCGCCATCGCCACATTGGGCCTTGGCGTGCTGGTCGCTCTCGTCATTTCCACGGAAAGCCGCTGGACCGGCGGGCCGGACGGCATGCCCGTTGCACGCCTGACCTTGTTCGGCTGGCGGGTAGCCGGATCGAACACCTGGTACTGGGTCACCGGCGGCCTCCTGCTCCTTGGAACATGGATCGCGCTCAATCTTGATGAGACGCCGACAGGGCGAGCGTTCCGCGCCCTTCATGACAGTGAGGTGGCGGCCCAAGTGGTCGGGGTCGACGTTGCCCGCTTCAAGCTGCAGGCCTTCGTGATCGCGGCCGTCTATGCCTCGCTTGCAGGCTCCGCGCTTGCCTTCATGAACGGCTTCATCAATCCGGATCAGGCGGGCTTCCTCCACTCGGTGGAGCTTGTCACCATCGTGGTTCTCGGCGGCCTCGGCTCGGTGGTGGGCAGCATCGTGGGTGCTGCCGTGCTGGTGACGCTGCCACAGGTGCTGACGGTCTTTCACGAATACGAGCATCTCCTGCTAGGGCTCATCATCATCGTAGCGATGATCTTCATGCGCAACGGCATCGTGCCGAGCCTCTCGGCTCGGCTGTTCCAGAGGGCACGGTCATGACGATCCTCAAGGCAGCGGATGTGGGCATCTCCTTCGGCGGGGTGAAAGCGGTCGACGGGGTGAGCTTTTCTGTCGGCTCCGGCCAGATCCTGTCGATCATCGGTCCGAACGGCGCCGGAAAGACCACGCTCTTCAACGTGGTATCCGGAGTATACGTAGCAAGCCGCGGCACCATCCACCTGGCGGGTGAGGACGTCACAGGGCTTGAGCCGCACAAGCTCGCGGCGCGGGGTTTGTCGCGCACGTTCCAAAACCTTCAGATCTTTCAGCGCATGACCGCGTGCGAGAACGTGATGGTGGGGCGCCACCTGCGGGAAAAGTGCAGCCTTCTGCCTGCTCTGTTCAGGACGCCATCGGTGACGCGCCAGAACCGCGAAACGCGGGCGGCTGCCCTCGCTCTGCTCGCCGAGGTCGGCTTGAGGGACTTCGCCGACGTTCCGGCAGGCTCTCTGTCCTATGGTGCCTGCAAACGCCTTGAAATCGCCCGGGCCCTTGCGTCCGAACCGCGCGTTCTCCTTCTCGACGAGCCGGCTGCCGGATGCAATGCCGTCGAGACGGAAGAGATCGATCATCTGATCCGGCAGGTGGCCGACCGGGGTGTCGCCATCGTTCTCGTTGAGCATGACATGAAGCTCGTGATGAAGATTTCCGACAGGATTCTCGTGCTTGAGCGCGGCAGGCCCCTGGCCGAGGGAACGCCGCGTGAGGTGCGTGACGACCCCAAGGTGCTGGAGGCCTATCTGGGCCACCATGGAGCACGGGAGGCTGCCCGTGCTTGAGGTCGAAGGACTGCGAAGCGCTTACGGCCGCATCGAGGTGCTCAAGGGCGTCAGCCTCGAGGTGCGCGCGGGCGAGGTTGTGGCGCTGGTCGGCTCAAACGGCGCCGGAAAGACCACATTGCTGCGCGCGCTCTCAGGCGTCCAGCCGATCACCGGCGGCGAAATCCGCTTCAACGGAGAGCGTATCGATCGGGCTGCTTCTCACCAGAGGGTCGAGCTGGGGATTACGCAGTCACCGGAAGGTCGACAGGTGTTCGGTCCTCTGACCGTTGAGGACAACTTGCGTCTCGGCGCCTACAGGCGACGCGACAAGGATATCGATCAGGACCGTGACCGGGTCTTTGCCATGTTCCCTATCCTGGCTGAGAAGCGGCATCTCTTGGCTGGAGGCCTGTCGGGCGGACAGCAGCAGATGCTGGCCATCGGCCGTGCGCTCATGGGGCGTCCCAAGCTTCTGCTCCTCGATGAGCCGTCGCTCGGATTGTCGCCGCTCCTCGTCGATCAGATTCTCGATGCCATCGTGTCGCTCCGGAGGGACGGGATCACGGTGCTGCTCGTCGAGCAGAATGCAAGTGCGGCTCTTGCCATCGCAGATCGCGGTTATGTGCTTGAAACCGGCAAGGTCGCCTACAGCGGAGAAGGATCGGCGCTTCTGGCAGACCCTCGGGTGAAGGCTGCCTATCTCGGCATCGCCTGAACCTGCTTCATTGGCCTGCATCAGGCTCTTTTTGCGCCATGCTCTTCTTTGCCAGGGCAATCGCCTCTTGCAGCACGGTGTGATCGCCGATGTGGTTGGCGAGGATCAGCACGAGATGGCTGTTGAGCGCGGCGCTCTCCTCATCCGACAATCCCCGATGCGCATCGATGAGGGCGCGATAGGCGCGGTCCGGATCGGGAAATTGGCTATCGGTGATTACCGCGGTCATGCCATGGCTCCCCGCAGGCGGCGTGACGCGCTATCGATCGCTTCCGGACTCGCATGGCGCCAGCGCGCCGCCAGGTGCTGATCCGGGCGAACGAGATAGGTGCTGCCAGGCGTTGCGTCGAAACGTTGTGCGAACAAGCCGCCCTCATCGATAAGATCTTCGCCGATGACGAGGACGCGCGAGCCTGCCGGCGGCGCCTCTCCCGCCGGTACATGAAGGAGGGTCTCTTCTCCACCGAGAGCTTCAAGGAGCCAGATCGGCCGACCCGCACGGTCGCGCATTGGTGCATCGGGCAACGGCGCGCCCAAACGGGCAGAGCCCGACCAAGCCCCTTGATCGGGCGATGACAGAGGCGTGTCGTAGACCGAGGGCATCGACAGACGGCCCGAGTTCACCATCCGCTTGGCAAAAGTCGTATGACGCGCAAGGGACAGCGCGGCATTGCGAAAGCGGAGCTCCTGGGCCGAGCGCGGGGCGATGAAATCCGTCGAGCGGGTCGAGTGGCCGATGTTCTCGTCCGCCGCTGCGGAGCGCTCGAGATCGTAGGTGTCGATCAGGCTCTCCGGCGCGTCCTCTTTGACGATGAGCGCGAGCTTCCAGGCGAGATTGTCCGCATCCTGTATGCCGGAATTGGCTCCGCGTGCGCCGAAGGGCGAGACCTGATGGGCTGCATCTCCGGCAAACACCACACGTCCATGCACGAAGCGCTCTAAGCGGCGGCACTGGAACGTATAGACCGACACCCATTCGAGCGTGAAGTCGTCGTGCCCCAGCATCTGCCTGAGACGCGGCAGGACGCGCTCCGGCGCCTGCTCGGCCGTCGCGTCCGCGCCTGGGCCGAGCTGGAGGTCGATGCGCCACACATCGTCCGGCTGCTTGTGAAGGAGAGCGGAGCGGCCCTCGTGAAAGGGCGGGTCGAACCAGAACCAGCGCTCCGGTGGAAAATCGCCCCTCATCTTCACATCGGCGATGAGAAAGCGATCCTCGAACACCTCGCCCTGGAACGCGAGCCCCAGCATGCCGCGCACGCCTGAGCGAGCACCGTCGGCAGCCACCACCCAATCCGCATCGATGTCATAGGATCCTTCAGGGGTTGCGATCGTCAGAGTAACGCCTTCGTTGCGGCGGTTCAGGCCGATGACCTTGTTGCGCCAGCGAATGTCGAGATTGGGCAGCTCAGCGGCACGCTCCACCAGCGCATGCTCCAAGTAGTATTGCTGAAGGTTGATGAAGGCCGGCATCTTGTGCCCGTCTTCCGGCAGGAGATCGAAGGCATAGAGCAGGTCGTCCCGCTGAAAGACCTTGCCGAGCTTCCAGGTGACGCCTCTTGCAAGGCAGATTTCCGCAACACCCAAACGGTCGAGGATCTCGAGCGTGCGCTTGGCATAGCAGATGCCGCGCGATCCCTCTCCGATCCGATCCGCATCGTCAAGCAAGACCACCGGCACGCCGCGCTGGGCAAGATCGATGGCGGTGCAAAGGCCCACGGGACCCGCACCGACCACCACAACCGGGTGCTGCGCAGGGGAGGGGCAATCCTGATCCGCACAGCGGCGGTAGCCGAACTGGTAGAGGGACTTGCGGATATTCATGGCGCCTCTCTGGCCTCTGGTGCAGGTGCCATCGTTCCATTGAGGCGAGATGGCAGCGAGTCCGTGCGAAGACAGGTTAGCCGCGATGCCAAAGCCGTCAAGTTGGCGGGTATCGGGATGATCAGCGCAGATTGAAGCGCAGCGGCACCGACACGGTGAACGTCTGTTGTGGAAGTGAATCCGGTGCGGCAGGAAGGGACGAGCCGGGACGTGCTGCTGCCAATGCGGCCTGATCGAGAACCGGATGGCCTGCACCCCTGACCAAGGATGCGCCGAGGATCTGGCCTGACCGGTCCATGGTGAAACGCACGGTCGCGACGCCGCTGATGCCTTGATTGCGCGCGATGTCCGGATAACGCAGGCGGTTGCGCAATGCTGCTCCGAGGCTCGCTACATAGCGGTTGAGCACGTTCGGGTCAGCCGATGCTGCCGATCCGGCAGTGTTCTCGCGGGAGGCCGAGGCTTGCCCCTGACGCGGATCGGATGGGGGCTGCTTCTGCGCGGCAACAGTGGGACGCGGCGCAGGCTTGCGCTCCACCGGCTTTGCTGGCGGCGGCTTCTTCACAGGCTTGGGCGCGGGCTTCTCCTCGGGTGGCTTGGCCACGACCGTTTCCGCTGGCGGGAGAGCCACGACGGCATCCTTCTCCAAGGCGGTCTCAGGCGCGACGGGCAGCGCCTCAACAGCCACCACCGCTTCCGTCACCGGTTGGGGTACAGGGAGCGCGGCCACTTCCTGCGGCTGATCCTCGATAGTCTCCTCGGGAGGAAGCGTCTCTGCTTCTTCCACTTGCTGAGGTTGAACTGCCTCTTCGGGGGAGGCTTCCTGTGCGGAGACCTCCGCCGGTGCCACAGATACGATCTCCTCCATGGCGGGAGCAAGATCGATGGTGATCTCCTGCTCGCCGGGCGGAGTGACGGTCTCGTCGGAGGGCCAGAGGGTCAGCGCCGCAAAGGCTGCACCATGCAGGAAGAGCGCCGTGACGAAGGCGATCCCAAGACGGCTCGGGTCCTGCGTTGATGGGATGCTTTGAACGGACATCGGCTGCGCTGGGGGGCTCTACTGGACCGCAGATCCGCTGGGCGCCTGCGCGATCAGGGACACCTTGCTGAAGCCTGCGGCGCTGATCTGCCCCATGATCTCCACGATGCGCCCATACGGAACCGCCTTGTCGCCGCGAACGAGAACAACCTGGTTCGGGTCCTGGGTTGCGAGGCCTTTGAGGCGCGGCATCATGGCATCGGGAGCAAGGGGCTCCTTGTCGATGAAGGGCTGCCCCTTCTCGTCGATGCTGATCACGACCGGCTGCTTGGGCTGCGATACCTTCGGTGCTGCGGTCTTCGGCAACTGCACAGGCACGCCGACGGTCATGAGGGGGGCTGCCACCATGAAGATGATGAGCAGCACGAGCATCACGTCGACGAGAGGCGTGACGTTGATCTCCGACAGGGGCGCTGCGCCGAACTCGTCATCGGCTTCCTGCGAACGGATAGGTCCCATTCCCATTATTCGGCAGCCTCCGCGTGCAGATGGGCTTTGCGGTCGCGGGCGAGCCGGTCGCCCAGTGCCGTAATGCCTGCCGCGAAGGATTGCTGCAGGCGGCCGAGATCGGTCGTCAGCTTGTTGTAGGCAATCACTGCCGGAATGGCAGCCACGAGGCCGATGGCGGTGGCAAACAGCGCTTCGGCAATGCCTGGAGCGACGACCGAGAGGCTGGTGTCCTGGCTAGCCGCAATGGCGGAGAACGAGTTCATGATGCCCCAGACCGTACCGAAGAGGCCAATGAACGGCGCGGCGGAACCTGTGGTGGCCAGAAGGGGCAGCCCCGTCTGGAGCTGACGCATATCGACGGAAAGTGCTGCCCGCATGGCCCGCTCGATGCGCTCGCGACGCTCGGCGCGGCTCTCGGATGCGTCCTGGTCGCGCCATGCCTCGTGCCCCGCCGCGACAATGCGGCCCGTGGTGCCTGCCATCTGCGGGTGAAGCCTGTCGCCTGAGCGGGCGGCTGTCTCGAAGGTGCGGGCCTGACGGCGGACGAGCCCGATGCGCAGTATCTTTTCGACGATGATCGTCCAGCAGGCGAGAGATGCCAGAACGAGCAGGATCATGACGCCTTTGACGATTGGGTCGGCCTGCAGGAACAGGCCGAGAAACGACAGGTCGTGCGGTGCTGCGGAGGAGATCTCGTTCATAGCCTCAATCTCACTTTGCAAATGCCACGGCATCGATCCTGGAGGCGGTCTCGACAGCAGACAGGCACTCCTCCCGTGAGCTGGCGGCGCCCTCGCAGGTCAGCACGTCGTTGAGGAGCACGCGCCCGAGCCGGGAGCAGTTCAGGCCTGGAAAATCGAAGAGCTTGATAAGCGTCTTACGGCCCGGCACCGGTCCGACCTCGACGGCCAGCCGCTTGGCTGCGACGCCATCGGTGTCGAGCGCAAACAGATCGAGCTTCAGGGAGCGCCAGTTCTCGCTCTTCTGGTTGCTGATCAGGAAATAGGTTCGGCAGTTGTCGCCGGCTGCTTCGATCTTGTTCAACTCGATGCGCAGAGCGGGCCCAATCGATGAAGGTGCCTGGGCGAGAGCCATGCCGCTGAAAGGCAGAAGCAGTGCCAGGCAGGCCAGTACGGGGCCGGCCGAATACCCAGGCTCATTCCATGCGCTCATGCCCATCTGTTCGTTCTCCTCGTGCGGACGAGCGTCTGCGTGCCTCAGCGAGCGGCTTCAGCGTCCTACGGAGGAACGCCGGTCACAGATGTCGTCAGCAGGTGCGATCCAATGCCCGGGGCCGGTCAGGCCCGGGTCAAGCAATGCCCATGGAATATCTGAAAGAAAGAAGAATAATCAAGGGTTTAGCAGAAGATCAGAGAGGTTCTAAAACAGCCTCTACGGCTTTGAGATCGATGCCGAATTCGCTTCTTTAAAATGGCTTCAAGGTACTTTTCTTCGCCTTCACGCCTCAACGGACGGCTCAGGCAGCCCTATCTTCTCCGGAAGACTGCAATGTGATCCAGCTTCCACGAAAATACCATTTTACGCGGCCACAGGAGGGAAAGCTTCCTACGCGCGGGAGATCGCCTTGAGCTTCAATGGTCACAACAAGCCCTTTCCGACCTGGTACCCCTATGCGTTTATAGGTGTCATCGCCGGCGCCGTGACGGCGTATTTCGTGCTGGCTTGAGGGAGCAGAGAGTAGCAATCTCTGAGGCTCAAAAGAGCCGCCCGGCAGGCGCTGAAGCTCCTGGCGATTTGATGTCGCAAGGGCGGAAGCGGGGACGGCTCTGCCCAGGCAGAGATCCTGATCCCGAAGCAAGCGAGGCGGTACATCCGCGCCTCCGCTTGCTTTCAGGAAGGTGTTGATCCAGCGTTCGGATCAGCCCGATCATCATTGGACTGGCATGGTTAACAACCGGTTAACGCAACTTTCCGTAGCGGAACGTAACGGGTGCGCGCTTTGCCGCAGGCTGTCTAGGCTTCGACAGCCTGCTCGAACGGAATGCATCCTCGCGCTTCAAGCTCCGCCCGGATCGTTCTCTTGGTGATCTTGCCATAGGCGGACTTGGGCAGGCTGTCCCAGAAGAAAACCCGTTTCGGCAGCTTGTAGCGGGCGATCCTGCCGTCCAGCCAGGCGAGAAGATCCTGGTCGGTGAGCGTTGCCTCCGGTCGCAGAATGCACACGGCGACACCGGCTTCGCCCCAGGTCCTGTCAGGCACGCCGAGGACCGCGACCTCTGCAATCGCCGGATGGGTGAGGATCTTCTCCTCAATCTCGCGCGGATAGATGTTGGAGCCTCCTGAAATGTACATGTCGGAGGCGCGGCCCGTGATGTAGAGAAAGCCTTCCTGGTCCATGTGCCCGAGATCGCCGGTGCGGAACCAGCCGTTCCTGAACGCCTTCTCGTTGGCTTCCGGGTTATTGTAGTAGCCGGCAAAGACTGCTGGGCCGCAGACACAGATTTCTCCAGTCATGCCCGGCGGCATCTCATCTCCATGATCGTTCTGGATCGACACCTGCATGCCCGTTCGCTCATAGCCGCAGGTTCCCACCTTCGTTTCGGGTTCATCCTCAGCTTCATGGAGCGCTGGCGGCAGCACGGTGATGTTGCCGGTGACCTCTCCAAGCCCGAAGTACTGAACGAGCACCTTGCCCAGCTTCTTCAACGCGTGCTTCTGATCCTCCCGGTACATGGGCGCGCCTGCATAGATCAGATAGCGCAGGGACGAACGATCATGCGCGTCGACCGATGGATGCTCGGTCAGCATCTTCACGATGGTCGGCACCGTGAACATGTTCGTGATGCGCCAGCGCTCGACGAGAGCCCAAGCCTCATCGACATCGAAGCGCTCGCCGGAGAGAAGCACGGTCTTTGCCGCCCGCGCCACCTGCACAAGCTGGTGGACGCCGGCACCGTGGGAAAGGGGGGCAACCACCAGAGAGGCATCCGCAGACGTCGTTCCCGGCATCAGGTCGCAGAGATGATTGGTGATCACGAAGGCCATCTGGCCATGGGTCAGAACAGCCGCTTTCGGGCGCCCGGTCGTACCGGACGTGAAGAAGAACCAGCACGGATCGTCGCGCTCCACCAGCGCTGTCGGGGCGGACTGGCCTGCATGCTGATCGACGAGCTCATCATACTCCTCTCCGAACCCGGACAGTCCGATCGAGACGATGAAGCGCAGATCCGAAACGGCGCTGCGCACGGCGGCCGCATGCTCCGGGAAATCGCCATGGCAGATCATGGCGCACGCGCCGCTCGCCTGTGCCAGATACGTCACCTCATCTGGTGTCTGGCGAAAATTCGTCGGCACCCAGACGGCGCCGAGCCGGAAGCAGGCGAACATCGACTCGAACATCTGATTGCAGTTCTTGGACTGCACCAGAACACGATCTCCCTTAGCAATGCCCCTGGCCGCCAGAGCCGCCGCCATGGCATCGACGCGCCTGTCGAGATCGGCCCAGGTCCACGTCTGCTCGCCCCAGACAAAGCCGATCTCGGCCCCATGCCGCCGCGCAGCCTGGCGCAGAAAATGGGAGAGGTTCATGACCCGCGTCGATGCGGGTGAGACGCCGCCTCGCAGCTGAGGGAGGTTGCCGATCATATCGTCCGTTCCGGAATGGGTGCTGCAGCATGGGAGGCGGCGCGGCCAGGCGCGCTGCTTGAAACGAACATCTTGCGAAGCTTGCCCTCAATGCGTTCAACCTCGGATTTCATGCGATGAGCGAGCTCAGGCTGGCGCGCGGCCGTCATCCGGCTGTCGATCGCCGCAATGCTGAGTGCGCCCGCGACTCGTCCATCCGGAAACATGATCGCGGCACCCATGCCCCAGGAGCCGGCAAAGATGCGCCCTGGATTGAGCGCATAGCCCTGGTCGCGTGCCCTGGCGACATCATCCCAGATCTGTTCCACGGAGTAATTGGCGTATTGGATTTCGAGCACTTTCCGGTTTGCGGCGAGCACGCGTTCGATCTCGCTGTCGTCCAGAGCGGCCAGCATCGCCAACGAGCCGGCACCGATGCCGAGAGGATGCTGGTTGCCTGCTTGGAGGGCGTGGGTGCGAACCGGGTATGTGCCTTCCTCACGATGCAGGCACACTGCATAATTGCCCCGGCGCACCGAAACGAAGCTCGTGTCCATGGTGGCCTCAGAGAGGTTGCGCAGGCTTTCCAGCGAAAGCTCGAGCAGTCCGTGCCGGCGAGACGCAAGGGTGCCGAGAACATAGGCCTCCTCACCGAGGTAGTAGCGCCGGCTCCTTGTCTCCTGCTCGATCAGACCTGCGCGCATCAGGGCGAGCAGGAGCCGCCGGGCCGTGGGCTTGTTGAGGCCGCTTTCCTCAACGATGTCGCTCAACTGCGCGCCGCGCTCGGCCTCCCGCCCGACAAGCGCCAGCAGCCGCAAGGCGCGGTCCACACTCTGAGACC
Organism: Pseudomonadota bacterium; assembly: GCA_030777385.1. Taxonomy (GTDB): domain Bacteria; phylum Pseudomonadota; class Alphaproteobacteria; order Rhizobiales; family Beijerinckiaceae; genus Microvirga. The sequence continues at coordinate 10,636 of JALYFY010000658.1, forward strand.
CCTGCAGATCGCCGGTCGAGAGCTGAGCATCATCCATATTGCCGGTCCATTATGGTCCACATTATGGACCAAAAATACAAGCCTCTATCCTTAGGTGGAGCCTAAATTGCTGCGGCCTGTGTTGCAATGCCTTGTCGGACGTGTATCTTTCGTTCGTCCGTGATAAAGTATGGATCCATAAAGTGGACCTGCCGCCAGACTGATCTGCCGGCAACACGAGGAGCGGGAGGAGCCAGGATGAGCATTGCGCACAAGGGGAGACCGCTCTTCCCATCATGCCGCCGATACTGGGACCATGCTGCGAAGCATGACGCGCCGCACATAGATCTTTGGGATCCTCACCCGAACCGGATGCGGTGATCGGCGGCATGGAGAGCAACATGGCTGCCGCAGGCGACGTAATCGCGCCCCTGTCCAACGCTGAAGCGGTTGACGCGCCCCGTGCAGGCGCTCTCCTGGTCAAGCCCATCGAGGCGGTATCTGCGCTCCTTCTGGCCGTGATCATCGTCCTGCTGCTTGCTGGGGTTGCGTCCCGTTACATATTCTCCGTTCCCGTGATCTGGATCGACGAGGTGGCGTCGATCTCGTTCCTCTGGCTCGCCATGCTGGGCTCCGCCATTGCGATCGATCGAAACGAACATCTCAGGCTCACTCTCTTCATAGGGATGTTCCCCAGGAGGGCTCAAGGCTTCATCAACACGCTGGCGCTCTTGATCATGGCAGCATTCCTGCTCGTCATGCTGCAGCCGGCCGTCGAGTATGTGATGGAGGAGTGGTACGTCACGTCGCCGGCCCTGAACATTCCCAACAGCTTTCGAGTCTCGGCCATCGCTTTCGGCATGATTGCCATGCTGGCCTTGGTCCTGTCCTATGCCGTGAAGACATCGAGGCTCCGCGACCTCATTGTCGCCGCAGCTCTCATTGCGGTGATCGCAGGCGCCCTCTGGCTGCTCTCGCCCGCTCTCCTGCGGCTGGGCAATATCAACATTCTCATCTTCCTTGTGGGGCTCGTGGCCGTCTGCCTCGTCATCGGCGTGCCAATCGCGTTCTGCTTCGGCATCGGCACCCTTGCGTTCCTGGCCTTCAGCACACGGGTTCCGATTTTCGTCATGATCGGGCGCATGGATGAAGGGATGTCCAGCATCATCCTTCTCTCCGTGCCGATCTTCGTGTTCCTGGGCTGCATTCTCGATGCAACCGGCATGGGCAAGGCTATCGTCGATTTTCTGGCTTCTCTCCTGGGCCACGTGCGCGCCGGCATGTCCTATGTGCTGCTCGGCTCGCTGTTCCTGGTCTCTGGCATCTCCGGCTCCAAGGTGTCGGACATGGCGACCGTTGCGCCTGCCCTGTTTCCCGAGATGAAGCGGCGCGGGCATCAGCCAAAGGAGATGATCGCTCTCCTGGCAACTGGCGCCGCGATGGCCGACACGGTTCCGCCGAGCATCGTGCTGATCGTCCTCGGCTCCGTTGCCGGCGTTTCCATCGCTGGGCTGTTCACGAGCGGCTTCGTGGTGGCCATGGTTCTGCTGGCCGTGCTGGCAGCCCTTGCGCGCATCAAGGCTGCCGGAGAGAGTCTCGGCGATGTACGCCGCGCGCCTCTCAGGACCATCGGGGGCACGATGCTGATTGCAGCACCCGCCCTGGTTCTGCCGTTCCTCATTCGAAGCGCCGTCGGCGGCGGCGTTGCGACGGCAACGGAAGTGTCGACGATTGCCGTCCTTTATGCCCTCATCATCGGGATCGTCCTCTACGGAGGCATCGGCTGGCGCAAGTTTTATGACATGCTCGTGGAGACCGCCGCCCTCAGCGGCGCGATCCTGCTGATCCTGGGCACGGCGCTTGCCATGGCCTGGGCGCTGACACAGACGGGTTTTGCGCAGCAGCTCGCCGTGTTCATGACAGGCCTGCCCGGCGGCTGGATGATCTTCATGGCCGCCACCATCGTGATCTTCCTGATCCTCGGCTGCGTGCTCGAAGGCCTTCCGGCCATCGTGCTCATGGCGCCGCTCATGTTCCCGATCGCCAAGAATCTGGGCATCAACGACATTCATTACTCGATGGTCGTGGTGACCGCGATGAACATCGGCCTCATGGCCCCGCCCATCGGCATCGGGTTCTACATCGCCTGCAAGATCGGCAACGTGTCCCCCGACGAGGCCATGGGTGCCATCTGGCCATACATCATGGCCCTGCTGGTCGGCCTCGTGCTGATCGCGGCCATTCCGGCTATCTCAACCAGCTTCCTGTAACGCAGGGGCGTGCGTACCATCGTCTACCATAACAACCATGAGGGAGGATAACATGATCATTTCACGCCGCACGATGCTGCAGGGCACCGCCTCTGCTGCATTGGTCAGCAGCTTCGGTGCTCGGGCCCAATCGGCTGAGTTCACCTATAAATATGCCAACAACCTGCCCGTCACGCATCCGATGAACCTGCGTGCCAGGGAAGCTGCCGACAAGATCAAGCAGGAGACCAACGGGCGGGTTGAGATCCAGATCTTCCCCAACAATCAGCTTGGGTCCGATACCGACATGCTGAGCCAGGTTCGATCCGGAGGCGTGGAGTTCTTCACCTTATCGCCCTTGATCCTGTCCACCCTCGTGCCGAACGCCTCTATCAGCGGCATCGGTTTCGCCTTTCCCAACTACGATGCCGTCTGGAAGGCCATGGATGGAGACCTGGGAGCTTACGTTCGCGGCCAGATCACCAAGGCCAACCTGGTTGTAATGGACAAGATCTGGGACAACGGTTTCCGTCAGATCACCAGCTCCACCAAAGCCATCGAGAAGCCCGACGACCTGAAAGGCTTCAAGATCCGCGTCCCGGTCAGCCCGCTCTGGACGTCCATGTTCACCGCCTTCGGCTCGGCACCGGCCAGCATCAACTTCGCGGAGGTCTACACAGCCCTGCAGACGAAGGTGGTCGACGGCCAGGAGAACCCGCTCGCCATCATCTCGACGGCAAAGCTGTTCGAGGTGCAAAAGCACGTCTCCATGACCAACCACATGTGGGACGGGTTCTGGTTCCTGGCGAACCGTCGCGCCTGGGAGCGGCTGCCGGAGGATCTGCGCGTCATCGTGGCCAAGCACCTCAACGAAGCCGCCGTCACGGAACGCGCGGATGTGGCGAAGCTGAACGCAGGCGTCAAGGACGAGCTCGTTGCCAAAGGCATGCAGTTCAACAATCCCGATGCCGCACCCTTCCGGGAGGCGCTCAGGAAGGCGGGCTTCTACGCGGAGTGGAAGAAGAAGTACGGCGACGAAGCCTGGTCCATTCTGGAAAAGTCTGTGGGCAGCAGCCTGAGCTGATCGATGCCAGTAATTATGGGGCGATCTGCAAGGTCGCAGGTCGTCCCAGCCTGGCTTACAATCATAACTAACATGGTGCTCTCGCCTCAAGACGAGGCATGCCGGAGAAGCATATGCCCGACCGACTGAGAGGCAAGACGGCCATCGTCTTCGGTGCGGGATCCTCAGGCGACGGCTGGGGCAACGGCAAGGCTGCTGCCGTAGCCTATGCGCGGGAAGGCGCACAGGTGGCGTGTATCGATGTCGCCCAGGCGGCAGCGGACGAAACGGCATCCATCATCGAACGGGAAGGCGGCTTTGCGACGGCGATCGCTGCGGACGTGACCGACGCCGCTTCTGTCGAACATGCTGTTGCGCAAACCCTTGAGCGGTTCGGGCGCATCGACATTCTGCACAACAATGTGGGCGTGACCCATATGGGCGGTCCGGTGGAGCTCAGCGAAGAGCAGTTCGCCGCCGCCGTCGACTTGAATCTTGGGCCGATCTACCGGACGGCCAAGGCCATCATCCCCCACATGCTGCAGCAGGGCAGTGGCGCGATCATCAATATTTCCTCGCTCGCTGCCATCCGATGGACCGGTTATCCTTACTTCGCCTACTACGCCACAAAGGCTGCCGTAAATCAGGCCACCGTGGCGCTCGCCATGCAATATGCCCGCCAGGGGATTCGCGCCAACTGCATCATGCCGGGCCTCATCGATACCCCTTTGATCTACCGGCAAATCTCCAGCCAGTATGCCTCCGTGGAGGAGATGGTGGCGGCGCGCAATGCGGCTGTGCCTCTGGGCCGCATGGGAACGGCCTGGGATGTGGCCAACGCGGCGGTGTTCCTGGCCTCAGACGAGGCTCAGTTCATTACAGGCGTCTGCCTTCCCGTCGATGGGGGCAAAGCTGCGCTGTGGCAGAATTCCACTGAAGAGCACATTAGCCTTGCCGGAGGGAGAAAACCCCTGATGCGACAGATCCATCATCCGGGTCCTGCTTCCCCGGAGCGCGTGACAGCAGCCACCGGCTTGCCGGTTCCCCTTCGTTTCGTGCTTGAGCCGGGCGATACGGTCGATGAGGCGATTGCCAAGGGTCTGGCCGCTTCAGGCTGCAGCGGTGGCTTCGTTTCCTTCAAGGGAGGATGGTGCACTCCGTTTCGGTACGTGATGCCGGCCGCCTCTCCGGATGCGGATCATGCCGCCTGGTACAGCGGGACGTATGAGCCCGCAGGAGCTGTGGATATTGAGCGCGCCTGCGCCATCGTGGGCATTCGGGACGACAAGCCGTTTCTCCATTGCCATGGTGTCTGGAGGACCCGCAACGGCCTGCGCATGGGTCACATGCTCGCCCCGCTCTCGACGGTGGCAAAGCCCATCGAGGTTCGGGGGATCGGGGTGAGGGAGGCAACCTTCAAGGGCATCCCAGATCAGGAAACGAACTTCACGCTTTTCGAGCCGGTTCAACTTGGCGAGCATCACGCTGACACGTCAGGCCCTCGCGCACTGCTCGCGAAGGTTCGCCCGAACCAGGATATCAGCGCCGCAATCGAGGGGATCTGTTCGTGCCACGGGATCGGCAGGGCCAATGTCTACGGAATCGGCAGCCTGAACGGCGTGCGCTTTACGGACGGAAGCCAAGTCGACTCCCATGCAACCGAGGTCTTGATCCGAAACGGGACCGTGGAGAGCACGGATAATCGATTGGAGGCCCGGCTTGCAGTCGATGTCGTCGACATCGAAGGAAGGATCTCGTCAGGCGAGCTCGCTCATGGCGACAACCCGGTCTGCGTCACCTTCGAACTGGTGATCGAGGTGTTGGAAGGCGAAAGCCGCTGACGTTCGACTTCACGATAGTCCGGCTTTGCTTGTCGCCTGTGCCGGCACGAGATCGTCTTCGGTCAGGTCTTGCCCTGCTTCACGCTCAAGGCCTGACATCAGCTCGTCCGCCATCTCCTGAAGACGGCGACGATCAGCCTCCGCAAACTCCCTGGGTTCCGTGTCGATAACACACAAGGAGCCGATGACGAGGCCGGAGGATGTGCGGAGCGGCGCACCGGCATAGAAGCGGATGCCTTTCTCGAGCACGAGCGGGTTGTCGGCAAAGCGCGGGTCCTTCGATACGTCCTCTGCCACCACGACCTCATCGGTTGCCACTACATGGCCGCAGATGGACTCCTCCCGAGGAACGCGCCGGGTGGCGTTGAGATCGGCTGGGAGGCCCGTTGCGCCAGGCATGTGCTGGTGCTCGTCGTCGATCAGGGATACGAGGCCGATGGGAGCGTCGAAGGATTGGGCAGCTCTCTGGGCCACCGCCTCAAAGCGTGGTTTATGAGCGGAGTTCAGGCCTAGCCTGTGAACCGCTTCGAGCCGCTTGTGCTCCTCGTCCACGACCGGCGGAGTGCTCTCCGCTGCCATTCCTGTGCGGGAAACCCAGCCATCCACCTGGCTGACGCAGTTCTCGAGAGATACGATAGCGGCATCGGCCCCCATCTGCCGGGTCATGTCCTCGGCCTGACCTGCATTCGGTAGTGCGTTCCAGCAGCAAACCACCAGTTTCAGGCGCGGCGCACGCCGCCGCAGACGGCGGCATATATAGCGGGCAAAAACCTGTGGCTGCGGATGCAGATAGGACAGGCACACAACCTCCACTCCGGTGAGGTCAAGCTGGTTCAAAGCTCCCTCGCTGATGGAGATCGGCGGCAGGACCCGCGTTCCGATGCCCTTTTCCTGAAGCACCTGCGCGAGCATTTCGGCTGCTGCCCGGTCGAGTTCCGTGCGGCCTGCGATGCACAGAACAGGTGTTCCTTCCATGGCATGAGCGGGATAGCGCTGGTCTTCGCCTTCGCCAGCCTCATTTCTGGAACGCGATGCCTTCTCCTGAATGTGATCGGCCACCTCCCGCACCACGCAAGTGGCCGTGCTTGCAACGATGCGCCGGTAATTGGTGTCTGTGGTGCTGCGCTGGCGGTCGTTTTCCGCCAGGCGCAGAGCCGGTATGGCGACATGATCGTAGAACTCCTGTGAGGAGTGCTCGTCCACGTAGTCCTCGGCGATCTCGACGGCTTCCTCAAGATTGCCCGCAACCAATCGCTGGTACAGGCGCTCCTCGGGAGCAAGAACAGGATCGCTGCCGAGAAGGACACCCAGAAACTCGAGCTGCGGCACATAGCGGCCGATCACGACGAGGCAGACGGTCAGGGGGGTGGCGAGGAACAACCCGACCGGACCCCACAACGTGGTCCAGAAGATCGCTGCCATGATGATCGCAAGCGAGGACAGACCGGTGCTGGATCCATAGAGCCAGGGCTCAATGACGTTGTTGCTGATGAGTTCGGCGAGAAGAAACAGGCCTACGACCCACAGCAGCATCGACCAGCCCGGATCGACCGCAAAGGCGAGCGCGATGGGAAAAGTCGCGGCCAGGAAGGGGCCCAGATAGGGAATGAAGCGAAGCACCGCCGCCAGTAGCCCCCACAGCACCGCATTGGGAATGCCGATGAAGTAGAGGGCCAGGCCAATCGGCACGCCATAGGTGAGGTTCACCACAAGCTGCATCAGAAGGTAACGGCTGACCCGTGCGGCCGCATCGTTGAGCGCTTGCGTGCTCTTCTGAAGATCGCCGGCACCGGCCAGCTTGATGAATCGATCCCGCAAATCCTCCCGTTCGAGCAGAATGAAGATCACGAAGATCACGATCAGCCCGGCTGTGGCCAGCGGCGCGAGAAGGGGGCCGATAATGGTCTGGATAATCTCAAGTGGCTGGGACTCTGGACGCTCCAGCCTGACCGTGACGGGCTCCTGCGGGGCAGGGGAGGTGCCAAGGGCCGAACCAGCCTGCTCGGCCGCTTTCTCGGTGGCCTTCTCCGCTCCCGAAATTTCCTTGCTCAGGTCCTGAATGGTTGTGGTGACCTTATCCACGACCCCGCCTCCCGGGGCAGAGGCCTGCAGGCCACGGATCTTCTCCGTAATGGTGGTCTGATAGCTCGGGAGGTTGTTGGCGAGTTGCACAACCTGACGACCGACGACGTAGGTGAGGCCCCCGATCAAGATGAACGCCAGCGTCACGGCAATCAGCACCGCGGCGATCCTCGGGAGTTTCAGCCGACGGAGCCAGTTGACAAGCGGGGTCACCGCAAAGCTGAGAAGAATACCGACTGCGAAGGGAATGAAGAGATCACGGCCGAAGTAGAGTGCTCCGATCGCCAAGACGATGCCGCCGGCCGTCAGGAGAGAGGAGCCTGCCGGCGGCGAGGCGGGCGGGAGCGGGGGCGGCGCCGGATCGGCCATTTGCGGGACCTTGTGGTTAAGTTACGATGAGGACAACTCGTCACCGGCCTGTTGGATCCTGGGCGCAGGTTGTGCTCTCATCCCTTCGGGCGCCTGGGGAAGGCGTTCCAAGCTCAAGCTGTTGAGGCCGTTTCCTGCCGATCCGGTCATCACAGCGTCACAGAACCGCTGGTAGGCGGCATCTACAGGAGGAATGTACATGAAGCATCTTGCAATTCTCGGAACACTGGCCGTCTCCCTGCCGGCACTGATCGCACCGGCCATGGCGCAGGAGAAGACCCTGACAGGTGAGCGCACCATCGTGGTCGCCCACCGGGGCGCCAGCGGCTATCTTCCCGAGCACACCCTCGAGGCCTACGCGATGGCGATCGAGATGGGCGCGGATTACATCGAGCCCGATCTCGTGGTGACGAAGGACGGCGTGCTGATCGCCCGTCACGAGCCCATGCTCAGCGGAACCACCAATGTGGCGGATCTTCCCCAGTTCGCATCGCGCAAGACCACCCGCAAGGTGGACGGGGTGGACACCACGGACTGGTTCGCCGGCGATTTCACTCTGGCCGAGATCAAGCAGCTTCGCGCCAAGCAGGCGATGTCCGACCGCGATCAGTCGAAGAACGGCCAATATCAGGTTCCCACCCTGCAGGAGGTCATCGACCTCGCCAAGAAAGAGGCAGGCACGCGGGGGCGGGTCATCGGGATTGCGCCCGAGACCAAGCACTCGACCTTTCATGCGGCGCTGGGCCTTCCGATCGAGGATCGGCTGGTGAACGTTCTCAAGGAGGCCGGCTGGAGTGAGGCATCGTCCCCGGTGGTGATCCAGAGCTTCGAGGTCGCCAACCTGAAATATCTGAACACCAGGATCAATGTGAGGCTGGCGCAGCTCCTCGACGCGGAGGATGTGGACAAGGACGGAAACATCGTTCTCGCGGCCCCCTACGCACAGCCCTACGACTTCGTGGTCGTCGGCGACAAGCGCACCTACAAGGACCTTCTGACGAAGGAAGGGCTGGCTGAGGTCAAGACCTACGCTGACATTCTCGCTCCCTGGAAGCCGTACATTCTGCCCGCCAAGCAGGTGGATCAGAATGGCGACGGCAAGCCGGACGATCTCAATGGCGATGGGAAGACAGATGAGCAGGATCGCATCCTTGCACCGGCATCCACTGTCGTGAAGGACGCCCATGCGGCGGGCCTTCAGGTCTTCACCTGGACGTTCCGCAATGAGCCGAAGCGCCTGGCTTCGTCCTTCAAGGGCGATCCGGCCGCGGAATACAAGGCGTTCTACGCTCTTGGGGTCGACGGGCTCTTCAGCGATTTCCCCGACACGGCCGTGAAAGCGCGTTAGTCGCAGGCATCGATTTCAACGACAAAGGTCCGGCAGCAAGCGTCTGCCGGACCTTTTTCATTTTGCGCTCCTTGTGCGTTCAAAAGGATCATCCTCCAAAATTGCCAAGCAGGATGCGGGGCAAAGCCACAATAGAGGCCAATAATAGACTGCAGTTTATGTGCAGCATCTAAGGCTGCACGCATTTTCTTTGGCGATGGCTACGTGACCTGAGCAATGGCCTCCGCTGCAACCGTTATGAGCGACCAGGGATCTATTATGGTTTGGCAGAGAATTTGGCATTCCGGGGCAGCCCGTCGCGACAGCGCTGCCTCGACTGCGTTCGGTCGCTCAAAGTGGTGGGGCATGGCCGGCATTCTGGTGGTTGGAGGCGCTACGGCGTACCTGTTGCCCGGCTTTGCAGGCGACAGGGGCGCAACAGAAGTTCGCCGGCAGCCCGCGATAGATGCTCAGACTGATGGAATCTATGTGCCGAGTGGCGAGTGGCAAAACGTGCCTCACCTTGCGTCAGAGAGCTCTCCTGATGCC
>JALYFY010000659.1 GCA_030777385.1 Pseudomonadota bacterium
CGCCGCCAGATCCGCGACATGAAGATGCGGAAAGCCGAGCGGATGATCGAGCGTCTCGAGCGGCGGCTCGACCAGTTGGAACGCCAGGCCGGCCTCGATTGAAGCCGGTCCGCTCCTGTGCGATGGGACACGATCGTCCTGGACGAGGGCCGCATCGTGGAAGAGGGGACCCATGAGGAACTCTTGGAGAGGGGCGGCCTTTATGCCGGCCTCTGGTCGCGCCAGTCCGGCGGTTTTCTCACACCGCGCAGGAGCGTGCGGGATGCGAGAGCCTAGGTGCTTTCGTCACGGTGCGATCATAGTTAGTCTGCGAACCCTTTCCAACAGCCCGAGTCCCAAGCCATGCATAACGACCGCCTGAGCCTCGATGAAATCGCCCGGCGCGTGGACGCCAAGGCCGCCGATTACTGCGCCCTGAGCGACCGCATCTGGGCCATGCCGGAACTGGCCTTTGAGGAGCATCGCTCGGTGGCGGAGCAGATCGCCATGCTGGAGCGCGAGGGCTTTCGCATCGCCCGCCAGGTGGGCGGCATGGCCACCGCCTTCATCGCGGAGGCAGGGCAAGGCGGCCCGGTGGTGGGCATCCTGGGCGAGTTCGACGCGCTGCCGGACCTTGCTCAAGCATCCGGCGTGACCGCCCATGCGCCCACGAGGGCCGGCACGCCGGGGCATGGCTGCGGCCACAATCTCCTCGGCTCCGGCTCGGCGCTCGCCGCCGTGGCCCTGAAGGACGCGCTCGAAGCGGAGGGCATCGCCGGCACGGTGCGCTATTACGGCTGCCCTGCGGAGGAGAGCGGCTCGGGAAAAACCTTCATGGCGCGGGCCGGCCTGTTCGACGATCTCGACGCCGCCTTCTGCTGGCATCCGGCCGTGGTCAACGAGGTGCAGACTACGTCGTCGCTGGCCTGCATCCAGGCCTATTTCCGCTTCCGGGGCCGCGCCTCCCATGCGGCGGCCTCGCCCCATGTGGGGCGCAGCGCGCTGGACGCGGTGGAGCTGATGAATGTGGGCGTCAACTACATGCGCGAGCACATGCCGTCCGACGCCCGCGTGCATTACGCCATCACCAACACGGGCGGCGACGCGCCGAACGTGGTGCAGGCCTATGCGGAATCGCTCTACCTCGTGCGCTCGCCGCATCTGCCCGACGCCGAGCGCCTGTTCGAGCGCGTGAAGAAGATCGCCGAAGGCGCGGCTTTGATGACGGAAACCGGCGTCACGGTGCAGATCACGGACGCGACCTCCAACGTGGTTCCCAACAAGGCCCTGCAGGAGGCCATGTACGAGAACATGAAACGCCTCGGCCCGCCGCTCTTCAACGAGAGCGACCATGCCTTCGCCGAGAGGCTGCGGGAGGCGTCGCTCACGGAGGAGGACATCCTGGCGAGCGTGAAGCCGCACGATCCGTCCCTCAAGGCGAAGATCCTGCACGACGGCGTGCTCCCCATGCCGGCGCGGGAGGACGTGATGATGGGCACCACCGATGTGGGCGACGTGAGTTGGATCGTGCCGACGGTGCAATGCCATACCGCGTGCTTTGCCATCGGCACCCCGTTTCACACCTGGCAGCTCGTCGCCCAAGGCAGTCTGCCCGCCGCCCACAAGGGCATGGTGCTCGCGGCCAAGGCCATGGCGGCCACCGCCGCCGATTGCCTGCGCAACCCGGACCTCGTCGCCCGCGCCAAGGCCGAGCTGAGGGACCGCAACGGCGGCAGAGCTTACGTCTGTCCGATCCCGGCGGATGTGACGCCGGACGATTTGCGGGCCAAGGCGGCCTGAACCGCCTCCAGCCTCAAATCTGCAAACCTGCGGGCTGGCCGCCAAGGCGTTCTTTGCATTTCGGCAAGATTCCCTTGGCATCCGCCGGGCTCGCGCTGGCCGGGGCGCAGTCCTATCTTGCCGGTCATCGAGCATTCTCCGCAGAAGTGGATCCGGTTTTGCGAGAGAGAATGCGGCAAGCCAAGACGGCTCGGAGCAGGATCCGATGAGATCATGCTCCGGCCATGGAGAGCGC
>JALYFY010000660.1 GCA_030777385.1 Pseudomonadota bacterium
AGCGTCGCCGACGCGGCGGTGACGCCAACTGCGGCTTCGATCGGATAGCCATGCTCCTTCATCGCCTTGATCTCGATCGTGCCGATGCCGGCGGCGTCAGCGAGCGCGGTCCCCGACATGCCGGAGAAGATCACCGAGCCGATGATGTTCACTTGGGCAAGGCCGCCCTTCATCCAGCCGACGAGGCTGACCGCGAAGGCGTAGATCCGGCCCGTTACCCCGGCGACATTCATCAGGTTGCCGGCCAAGATGAAGAACGGGACGGCAAGGAGCGGGAAGCTCTCGACGCCCGCGATCATTCGCTGAGCGACGATGATGTCAGGGGCGACGCCGTAGGCTAATAGATAAAGCGCCGACGCCACGAACATCGAGATCGCAACCGGCACGCCGACCAGCATGAGCAGAATGAAGCCGCCAATAAGCAGGAGCATGAGTCAGTCCCCGAAGCCGTCGAACGCGCCTGGTTGCTCGAGTACCGAGTAGCCGCGGCGCCAGTTTGCCACCGCCACTTGGATCGCCCGCAGCAGCATGAGCCCGAAGGCTGCCAGCACGCTGTAGAAGACGAGACCCCGCGGCAGGTCGATAGTGACCATCCGCTCGTCCCCGACGATCGAGACGTAGCGCCAGAGGAGCCAGAAGGCATAAGCGAAGAAGACAATGCGGATTGCGTCGACCAGGGTAGACATGGCCCGCGCTGCGCCTGCCGGCAGGTAGTGGTAGATCACGTCGACCTGGATGTGCCGCGAGCGGCGCACGCACCAGACCGACCCTAGGAATACGACAACGATCAGGGAGTTGGTGGCGATCTCCTCGGTCCAGGCGAGGCTGTTGTTCAGGACGTAGCGGGTGAAGAACTGGATACACACACAGGACGCCATGAGCCAGAAGACGGCTAGTGTCGCCCAATCCTCGAATGAATAGACGGACAGATCTGCCGGCACCTCCTCCTCCTCGAAGACGTGGGCGATTTCTTCGGCAGTGATCGGCTTATGATGCTCGACGGGCTGTTGTTGGGGCAAAAAATCCGTCCTCCAGAGTGACATGTGGAGCAGGGACGCCCGTAGGCGCCCCGGCGATGATCGCGCTTACTGAAGGGCCCTGATCTCTTCCCAATCGGCCTGGCTGTAGCCCAGGCTCTCGACCGGCGCGTTCGCCAGCACCGCGTCCTCGAAGGTTGCCTTATCGACCTCGGTGACAACGATGCCCCTCTCCTTGAAGCTCTCGAGCAGCGCTGCCTCCCGCTCCTCGATGATCCTGGTGGCACGCTCGGCGGCCTCCTGCATCACCTCGGTGAAGATGACCTTGTCCTCATCGGACAGCGAGTTCCAGCGCGTCCCGGAGACCACAGTGTTGAGATGGTCGACGATGTGGCCGGTAAGGGCGATGTGGGTCTGCACCTCGAAGAATTTCTTCGCCTCAATCGTAGTAAGCGGGTTTTCTTGGGCTTCCACGGTCCCATTCTGCAACGCCAGATAGACTTCGGCGAAGGCGATCGGCGCAGTGTTCGCACCGCACGACTGAGGCATGGCGAGATAGGCAGGCACGTCCGGCACCCGCATTTTCACTCCTTCGAGATCAGAGCACTGCGTGATCTCCTTATTGGCCGTGGTGTGGCGCGTGCCGTAGTAAGTAACGGCAGTGATGTGGTGACCGGATGCCTCCTCGTAGCCTTGTGCCAGCCTCTCAAAGATGTCGCTCTGAGTATAAGTGATCAGGTGTGCCGGATCGCGAAAGATGTAGGGGTAATAGGTGACGCCGATCGGCGCGAACTCGCGAGCGGCGAAGCTTGAGCCCGAGATGATGATGTCAACCGAGCCCAGCGTCAGGCCTTGGTTGATGTCGGCCTCCTTGCCGAGCTGAGAGGCGGGATAAACCGATATCTCGTAGCGTCCTTCCGTGCGCCGGCCAATCTCCTCGGCCGCCCAGACGGACTCGGTGTGGAACGGCTCGGTCACCTCGTAGACGTGCGCCCAGTTGAGCTTCGTTTGCGCCGTCGCGGCTGATGCGAGCATCGCCAGCGCAAGAACCTCGAAGCCGAGAGCCCATTTCTTTATCATTCGATTTCCTCCCATTTGGTGTTGTAGTTAGTAGGCATCCGCGTCGCGCCCCGATCAAGCACATTGGGCTTGATGTTGCAGGCTGCCTCCACGGTCTCGATCCGCCAAGGTGGGCTCCTGAACCACCATCGGGGACATCTTCACAGTCAGCGCCGGACGAGATGCGAGCTTCGATCCTACGGATGCGCCCGTAGAAGAGGGACGCAGATGCTCACCATGCTCATGCGATGGGTGCTCCTGGATTATGGCCACAAGCCTGAATCCCGCCTTGGCCTGTTCGG
>JALYFY010000661.1 GCA_030777385.1 Pseudomonadota bacterium
CGCTTGGAGTGGTTGTTTCCGCCTGCAGCGTCATGACGTCGGCCTCGCCCTCACGGGTGATGACCAGGCGAAGGCGGCCGAGCTCAGGGTGGCGCCGGCCGATCTCCGCCACCTGCTCTGGGCGCACGAACATGCCTTTGACTTTGGTGGCCTGGTCGGCGCGGCCCATCCAGCCTTTGATGCGCATGTTGGTGCGCCCGCAGGCGCTGAGGCCCGGCATCGTTGCCGTCATATCCCCAAGAGCGAGGCGGATGAATGGGTGGTGAGGATCGAGGGTTGTCACGACGATCTCGCCCACATCCCCCTCTGGGACAGGGTCGCCGGTTCCCGGACGAACCATCTCGACGATGATGTCCTCATTGACGACAAGCCCTTCGCGGGCGGAGGTCTCGTGGGCGATGAACCCGAGATCCGCCGTGGCATAGGCTTGGTAGGCCTTGATGCCCCTTGCCGAGAACTCCTCCTGCAAGGATTTCGGGAACGCCGCACCGGAGACGAGCGCCCTCTTGATCGATGAGATGTCCCTTCCTGCCGCTGCCGCGCCGTCGAGGAGGATCTTCAGGAAGTCCGGCGTGCCGCAATAGGCGACCGGCCGGTAGGCTTCGATCAACTCGAACTGCTGCTCCGTGTTGCCGGGGCCGGCCGGGATGACCGCACAGCCCAGCGCCCGCGCACCGGAATCCATGATGAAGCCGCCGGGCGTCAGGTGATAGCTGAAGGTGTTGAGAACCACATCGCCCCGGCGAAAACCGGCGGCGAAGAGGCCTCGCGCCGAGCGCCATGGGTCGGTGTGAGCCGCCTCGGGCTCGAAGATTGGACCGGGCGAGGTAAAGAGCCTGCCGAAGGAGCCAGGCGCATCGGAAACGAAGCCGCCGAAGGGGAGTGCGGTTTTCTGGAGAGCGGGCAACTCACCCTTGCGCAGGATCGGCAAGGTTGCGAGCGCCTCCCGATCCCTGATGGTGTCGAGATCGATCCCGCGGAGGCGTTCCTGATAGGCCGGAGCCGCAGCGGCCCGCTTCAGGATTTCCGGCAGGCGCGCGAAGAGCGAGGCCTCCCGCTCAGCAGGATCGCGGGTTTCCAAGGTGTCGAAAAGGTCACTCACCGGCCGGTTTCCATATTCTCGGGATGTCATGCCAGCCAGCGCTTGCGGCGCTTGTAGCTTTTTACGGCACGGAACGACTTGCGGTCTCCCTCGGAGACACCGAGGTAGAACTCCTTCACGTCCTCGTTCTCGCGCAGCATCTGTGCGGGACCGTCCATGACCACGCGGCCGGTTTCCAGGATGTAGCCGTAGGTGGCGTATTTCAGAGCCATGTTGGTGTTCTGCTCGGCGAGCAGGAAGGACACGCCCTGGGTTGCGTTCAGCTTGTGGACGATCTCAAAAATCTCTTCCACGATCTGCGGCGCAAGACCCATCGAGGGCTCGTCGAGCAGGATCATGGAGGGCTTCGACATCATGGCCCGGCCGATGGCGCACATCTGCTGCTCGCCGCCGGAGGTGTAGCCGGCCATGGAGGTGCGCCGCTGCTTCAGGCGCGGGAAGTAGTCGTAGATGGCATCGAGATCGCGGCGGATCGCGGCATTGCCATCACGGCGCGTGAAGGCGCCCGTCAGAAGGTTTTCCTCGATGGTGAGATGGCCGAAGCAATGGCGGCCCTCGAGAACCTGGATGCAGCCGCGCCGCACGAGTTCGTTGGGCGACAGGCGGTCGACCCGCTCGCCCTTGAACTCGATGGTGCCTTTGGTCACTTCGCCGCGCTCCGCCCTGAGCAAGTTGGAAATCGCTTTGAGCGTCGTCGTCTTGCCGGCGCCGTTGGCTCCGAGAAGAGCAACGATTCCGCCCTGCGGCACGGTCAGCGAGACGCCTTTGAGGACCAGGATCACGTGGTCGTAGATAACCTCGATGTTGTTGACGGCAAGGACAGTATCGACGGCTGAAACAGGTTGAGCGGCGGCGGTCATCGGATCCTCCCAACCCTCCCCCTATGCGGGAGAGGGTGGCGAACGGAGTGAGCCAGGAAGGGGGGCGGTCGATGGATGAGCACTCCCTCTCCCGACCCTTGTTGACACAGGGGTCACCCTCTCCCGCATAGGGGAGAGGGTTGAAGCCTCAGCTTGCCTTGTCGCAAGCTTCCGAGCGCTTGGGCCAGCCTGCGTTCTTCTCGGAGTAGTCCTTGGCGGCGGCATCGAGCTGGCCGCGGACCTGTTCGGTCATCGGCTCGATAGGATTGGAGATCTTCACCCATTTCGTGCCGTCCCATTCCTGCATGAAGGCGGCGCGGTGGCCGTTGTGATCCGCGCAGGACAGGACGAGCTGGTCGGTGAAGCCCTCAAGGCCGAGCTCCTTCAGGCGGGCCGGATCGAGCTTGATGTTCTCCATGCCGCGGCGCACGTCCTCGCCGGTCACAGCCTTCTTGCCGGTCAGCTTCTGGGCGGTGGCGATGCCTTCCGCGATCAGGAGCGAGTTATAGATGCCGCGGTTGTAGAGAAGCTCGCCCACCTTGTCCTTGGGTGCCTTCGACAGGCCCTTGTCGACAACATGCTTCTGGATGTCCTGGATGGCCGGGAAGTTCGCGCCCACCGCATGCCAGTTCAGCATCTTGAAGCCCTTGGCGCCTGCGCCGCCGGAGCGGGCATCGTCCTCACCAGGCCACCAGACCGAGTAGAACTTGTCCATCGGATAACCCGAGCGGACCGCTTCCTTGATGGCAGCACCGTTCATGGAGCCCCAGCCCCACATGATCATGTAATCCGGCCGATCGCGGCGTGCGCTGAGCCATTGCGACGACTGGTTCTGCATGTCCTGGGCGGCGACCGGATAGAGTGCTACCTCGAAGCCATACTGCTTCGCCAGTTCCTGAAGCAGCGGAAGCGGCTCCTTGCCGAAGCTGGCGTCGAGATGCAGGAAGCCGATCTTCTTGCCCTTCAGCTTGTCGAGGCCACCTTCCTTCTCGCCGATGTACTTCACAATCATCGACAGGCCGTCCCAGTAGGTGGCCGGCGGGTTGAACACCCAGGGGAAAATGTCTCCGCGGGCCGAGGCCGAAAGGCCGTAGGCCATGGACAGGATCGGGATCTTGTCGACGGAGGCGCGCGGAATGAGCGGCAGGGTAATGCCGGTGGACCAGGGATTGACCACCACCGGGTTCTTGCCTTTCACGGACTCGTAGCACTCGACGCCCTTCTTGGTGTCATAGCCGGTCTCGCATTCCTCAAGAACGAGCTTCACGCCGCCGATGCCGCCGTCGCGCTCGTTCAGCATGCGAAGGTAGTCGTGCATGCCGTCGGCGATGGGCGTGCCCGACCCAGCGAAGGGTCCGGTGCGGTAGGTGAAGAGGGGGACGTAGACGGAGTCCTGGGCAAAGGCCGGCAAGGCGGTGCCGGCGAGCAGGGTCGCGGCGACGAGCTTCAAGCTTAGTGTGTGGAACGACATTTTGCGTTTCCTCCCATTATATTCGGCAAGGCCGAATTCTTGTTCAGTTCCCGTCTCCTTAATCTGACCGTCAATAAGGGAACGGCCAGGCCAGGAGCTTCTGTTTGCCGATCTGCCAGAGCCGCGCGAGGCCGTGCGGTTCGACGATCAGGAAGAAGATGATGAGCGCGCCCACGATCATGAAGCGCAGGTGCTCGATGACGTCGGCGCCGACCGAAATGCCGAAGGGCGACATGACAGCCGGCAGCACGATGCCGAGCACTATGGGCAGAATGAAGATGAGCGCCGCGCCGAAGAACGAGCCGATGAGGCTGCCCAACCCGCCGATGATCACCATGAACAGGATGAAAAAGGACTGGTTGATGTTGAACACGTCGTATTCCGCGCCGCCATACCAGAGGAACACCAGCAGGGCGCCGGCGACGCCGCAGTAATAGGATGAGACGGCAAACGCCAAGAGCTTCGTCTGGAGAGGACGGATGCCCATGAGCTCTGCCGCCAAGTCCATATCACGGATCGCGATCCACATGCGCCCGATGCGGCCATGGACGAGGTTCGAGGCAAGCCAGGTGAGCAGGATCACGATGGTGAGCACCACGAGGTAGCGTGTCTGCGGTGTGGCGTTCGGGCCCATGATCGGAACGCCGAACAGAGTGCGCAGGGGCGCATCGAGCGCGCCTGAGACGTTGTAGTTCACGAGCCAAGGGATGCGGATGAAGCACCATTGCAGGAAAAACTGGGCGGCAAGCGTCGCCACCGCCAGATAAAATCCCTTGATGCGCAACGACGGTAGGCCGAAGAGAGCCCCGATGCCGGCGGAGAAGAAGCCCGACACGAAGATCCAGACGATCACGTTCACGCCGGGAAAGGCCGTCATCAGCTTATAGCAGGCATAGGCGCCCACGCCCATGAAAGCGCCGGTGCCGAGCGATAGAAGGCCGGTATAGCCGGTGAGGATGTTCAGTCCGATGGAGGCCAGCGAGAAGATCAGGAACGGGATCATCACCGCCTGGAGCAGGAAGCTGTTGCCCAGGAACGCGAGGGCATAGGCCGCAAGGATGATGAGGCCCAGCCCGATCCTGTCCTCCCGCAGGGGGAAGATTGCGCTGTCCGCAACGTAGTTGGTCTTGAACTGGCCGGCCTCGCGGTAGAGCACTTGAAAACTTCTCCTTAGATCCGTTCGATGATCTTCTCGCCGAACAGCCCTTGCGGCCTGTAGAGCAGGAAGAGGAGGGCGATGACGTAGGCAAGCCAGGTCTCGATGCCGCCGCCGACAAGCGGCCCCCAATAGAACTCCCCGAGCTTCTCGCCGACCCCGATGATGAGCCCGCCGATGATGGCGCCCGGAATGGACGTGAAGCCGCCGAGGATGAGAACGGGAAGGGCTTTAAGCGCGATGACCTGCAGCGAGAAGGACACGCCGGAGCGTGCGCCCCACATGATGCCCGTGACCAGCGCCACGATGCCGGCGGCAAACCACACGATCACCCAGATCTGGTTGAGCGAGATGCCGACGGACAGCGCCGCCTTGTGGCTGTCCGCCACCGCACGAAGGGCGCGGCCGATGCGCGTCTTGGAGAAGAAGACGGCCAGCAGGGCGATCATGATCGAGGCGATCACGGCAGCGGCGATATCGAGATGCTGGAAGCGCACCATCCCGCCGAGCATGTCCACCTCCGTCGTGCCCTGCGGCAGGAACAGGGCGTCCGTGATCATCTCCTTCGGGTTTCCGCCGAAGATCAACTCGCCGAAGCCGATGAGGAAATAGGTCAGCCCGAAGGTCGCCATGAACAGGATGATGTCGGGCTGGTTGACGAGCGGCCGCAGCACAACCCGCTCCACGACGACCGCGAGAACGAGCATGACGAGCACCGCGAGGATGAGCGCCAGGAAGGCAGGCACCCCCTTCTCATAGAGCCCCACAAGGGTCAGGGCCGAGAACACGACCATGATCCCTTGCGCGAAGTTGAACACGCCAGAGGCCTTGAAGATGAGGACGAAGCCGAGCGCGATGAGTGCGTAGAGCACGCCTGAGACCAATCCTTCCCAGAGGGTCTGGATCAGAAGATCCGGCGCTTCGCCCATGAAGACGAAGGGTTCGATGAGCACCTTATAGAGAATGTCCATCGCTCGCCCTCAATGCGCCACGCCGAGATAGGCGTCGATGACGCGCTGATCGCGCTTCACCTCGTCGGGCGTGCCGTCCGCGATCTTGCGGCCATATTCCAGCACCACGACCCGGTCGGACAGATCCATCACCACGCCCATGTCGTGCTCGATGAGCGCGATGGTGGTGCCATATTGCTGGTTCACCTCGATGATGAAGCGGGACATGTCTTCCTTCTCTTCGAGGTTCATGCCGGCCATGGGCTCGTCGAGGAGAAGGAGCTCCGGCTCCATGGCAAGCGCGCGCCCGAGCTCGACCCGCTTCTGCAGGCCGTAGGGCAGCCGCCCTACAGGGGTCTTCCGGATGTGCTGGATCTCGAGGAAGTCGATGATCTCCTCCACGAAACGGCGGTGCGCGATCTCCTCCTTCAGGGCAGGTCCATGGCGGAAGAGCTGCCAGAAAAAATTCGACTGCATTCTGATCGAGCGTCCAGCCATGATGTTGTCGAGGGTCGACATGCTCTTGAACAGGGCGACGTTCTGGAACGTGCGGGCAATACCGCCGCGCGCAGCCTCGTGAGGGCGCATCTTCGGGCGCTTCACGCCCTTGAAGGTGATGTGGCCCGCCGTCGGATAATAGAAGCCGTTGATGCAGTTGAGCATCGAGGTCTTGCCGGCACCGTTCGGGCCAATGATCGCGCGAATTTCGCTCTTGCGGATATCGAAGGACACGTCCGTCAGAGCCTTCACGCCGCCGAAGCCCAGCGACACGTTGTCGACCGCGAGCAGCACGTCGCCCTTGCTCATAACGGGATGATCGGGCGCTCTCATTCCGCGGCCTCCGGAAGCGGTGCGGCATGCTCGACAGGATAGGGTTTCATGTCCTTGATCTTCACGCGCGCGGAAATCACGCCCTTGCGGCCATCCTCGAAGGTGACCTCGGTGGAGATGTCGGCCTCAGGGGAGCCATCGTAAAGGGCCTGGATGAGAGGAGCGTAGCGCTCGGCGATAAAGCCGCGGCGCACCTTCTGGGTACGCGTCAGCTCGCCGTCGTCCGCATCGAGCTCCTTGTGCAGGATGAGGAAGCGCCTGATCTGCGAGCCGCCCATGCGGGGCTCGGAGGCGAGCGAGCGATTCACCTCGTCCACATGCTTCTCAATTGTTTCGTAGATGCGGGGATGCCCGGCAAGCTCCTGGTAGGAGGCATAGGTGATGCCGTTGCGCTCGGCCCAATTGCTCACTGCCACAAGGTCGATGTTGATGAAGGCGGCCACATGGTCGCGCCCATCCCCGAAGCAGACGGCTTCCTTGATGTTGGGATAAAACTTTAGCTTGTTCTCCAGGTATTTCGGCGGGAAGAGCGAGCCGTCCCGCATCTTTCCTACGTCCTTGGCCCTGTCGATGATCTTGAGATGGCCATTCTGGTCGAAGAAGCCGGCATCCCCGGAATGCACAAAGCCATCGGGCGTTTTGGTCTCCGCCGTCTTCTCGTCATCCTTATAATAGCCCACGAAGATGCCTGGAGAGCGGTAGAGAACCTCGCCGTTGTCGGCGATGCGGATCTCGACCTG
>JALYFY010000662.1 GCA_030777385.1 Pseudomonadota bacterium
CCATCGAGGTTGAGCGCCAGCGGGGTCTTCGCCGTCATGGAACAATCGCCTTGCAGGCCGGGTGGGAGAGTTCAAGGATCTCCCATGGGCGGAGTGGAAGGGCAACCGGGCGATGGGCCCCAGGCTCCGGCCGGTTTCTCCCATTGTCCGGCATTGAACCTTTTGTCATGGCCAAGCCGCCGACTCTCCCCTTGCGGATGAAGGGGATTATGGGCACAGAAGAAGGTAACGAAGGAGCCCAGCCGCCTCCATGAAGAATGCGCGTGAGTTCATCTGGCCCGTGATCGGGCTTCTGGCGGTGGTCGTTTCCTGTTGGCTTCTCTATCGCGAGCTTCGCGGCCTGTCCCTCGACGACGTCTGGGACAGCCTGACCGCGGTGCCGGGCCACCGCTATGCCCTGGCGGGCCTGTCCACCCTGGTCGCCTATGCGGCCCTGGCTTGGTACGACCGGATCGCGCTGCTTCACCTGGGCGTGAGCCACATCTCCTGGTTCTTCGTCTCGGTCACCTCGTTCACCACCTATGCCCTGTCGCACAACATCGGCGCCTCGGTGTTCTCCGGCGCGGTGGTCCGCTACCGGGCCTATACGTCGAAGGGCCTGAGCGCCGCCCAGATCGCCGTGCTGGTGGCTCTCTGCTCCTTCACCTTCGGGCTCGGCACCATCCTGCTCGGCGGCGTCGTGCTCACAGCCGACCCGACCCTGCTGCACCGGCTCGAGGACCTGCTGCCGTCGGCGCTCACCAACCCCGCCACGGCCCGCGTGGTCGGCCTCCTGCTGCTGGGCTTCGTGGCCCTCTACGTGGTCGGCTCGATCCTCCACCTGCGGCCCATCGTGATTCGCAAGCACAAGCTCGAATATCCGCGCCCGGCCATCATGGCACGCCAGCTGATCGCCGCGCCCTTGGAACTGCTGGGAGCGGCCGGCATCATCTATTTCGTCATGCCGGCCGGCCTCGAGCCCAGCTTCCTGACGGTGCTGGCCGTGTTCCTGGCCTCCTTCTCGGCCGCTCTGGTCAGCCATGCTCCGGGCGGGCTCGGGGTGTTCGAACTCGTCTTCCTCACCGCCATGCCCGACATCCCGAAGGCGGACGTGCTGGCGGCGCTCATCGTCTTCCGCCTGTTCTACCTGCTGATCCCGTTCGCCCTGTCCCTGGTGGTGGTCGTGATGTTCGAGCGGGCGAAGCTCGCCACCGCCTGGCAGAGCCGGCTGGGAGCCAGCAACGGCTCGGTGCCGCCGCCGCCCCTGACGTGACCGGCCGATGCGGGTTGCCTTGAGACGGCTGCGCTTCGGCCTCTCCACGGTTCTTGGCCTCAAGCGCCTCGGCTTCTTCATCCCTTACCGTTATGCGGGGGGCGTGGAGCCCCTCGACTACCCGGCGCTGCGCCCGCTCTTCGAGGCGGCGCATCCGCGCTTTCACGAGGTGCTGGCGGCGATCGAGGCCCATGCCGGGGATCTGCGCCGGATCCGGGACGGGAAGGGTCCGGCCCGCTTCGACCAGGCCTGGTTCCCGCGCCTCGACGCGGCAGCAGCCTATGCCATCGTCCGCGGGACGAAGCCCCGCCGCATCGTGGAGATCGGCTCCGGCCATTCCACCCGCTTCATGGCCCAGGCGGTGGCGGACGGGGGCCTGTCCACGCAGATCGCCTGCATCGACCCGGCTCCCCGGGCGGCGTTGGGCCGGCTCAAGGTCCGGCACCTGCCGGTCCTGCTGCGGGATGCGGATCCCGCCACGTTCGAGACCCTGGAAGCCGGGGACATTCTCTTCATCGATTCCAGCCATATCGCCATGCCGGGCACCGATGTGGATCGCCTCTTCCTCGACACCCTGCCGCGCCTCGCCGGCGGGCTCCTGGTCCATGTCCACGATGTGACGCTGCCCTATGCCTATCCGGCGGCCTGGGCGTGGCGGGCCTATAACGAGCAGCTCCTGGTGGGAGCCCTGCTGCAAGGCGGTGGTTGCGAGCCCCTGTTCGCCAGCCATTATGCGGTGAAGGATCTCCTGCCAGGTAAAGTGGAAGGAATCGTCACCAAGCTTCCATTGGCCTCAGGCGCCCATGAGACCAGCCTGTGGCTGAGGAAGAGCTGAGC
>JALYFY010000663.1 GCA_030777385.1 Pseudomonadota bacterium
CCGTGGAGGTCTTCGGGGCCTTGCGCGAATGGAAGAACAGGTTCTGATGCAGGACCACCCTGCAGGAGCGGACAGGCTTATGAACGACCACAGCCTCATCATCGGACTCGAGAGCCGCCTCGTGAACGCCTGGCCCTCGTTCGATTATCAGACCTATGACGGCTGGATCCTGCGCCTTGCCGACGGCTACTCGAAGCGCGCCAATTCGGCGACGCCTTTCTGGCCGGGTGCGGCCCTCGACGACGAGTTGATCGACCACATGGTCGCCCGCTTCGTGGAGGCGGGCGTGCGCCCGACCTTCCGCCTCAACGGGGTGGAGGCGCCCGAGGTGGACACCGTGCTGAAGACGCGCGGCTTCAAGGAAATCGAGCCGACGCATGTGCTTGCGGCCCCGATCAGCAACGACGACTGCGAGCTCGATCCGGAGGTTCTGCTCCAGCCGCAGGTGTCCAAGCGCTGGGTCAGGGAGGCCGCGCAATCCTACGGCGGCGACAAGGCCGATGACGAAACGCTCCTGAAGATCGTCTCCCGCATCCGCCAGAAAACCGCCTTCGCCACGCTCAGCCTCGACGACAGGGCGGTCGCGTGGGGATTAGGGGTGGTGGAGCGGGGTTATGTCGGCCTCTACGACATCGTGGTCGCGCCCGATCTGCGCGGCATCGGGTTGGGCCGCCGCGTGGTCGCAAGCCTTATGGCCTGGGGCTGCGGCGAGGGGGCTCACACGGCCTATCTCCAGGTGCGCGAGGAGAACGAGATCGCCCGCTCGCTCTATGGGGCGCTCGGCTTCCAAACCGCCTACCGCTACACCCACCGGGTCATGCCGGGGCGCTCTTCTTTGGTGTAAGGGTCGCCACCAGCGCGCCAGCCACGATCAACCCGCAGGCCAGCGCCAGGGTCAGGGACGGCTCCGCGTAGCCCGCCGCCACGAGCAGCAGGGTCGAGAGCACCGGCGTGGCATAGGAGGCGACGCCGAGAAAGCGGATGTCGCCGCGCTTCATGCCGATGTCCCACACGTAGAAGGCGGCGCCCACCGGCCCCAAGCCCAGCGCCAGGAGGGCCAGCCATTGCACGGTGGTCTCCGGCCAGACGGTGGTCTCGAAGGCCAGATGACAAACCAGGCTCAGAAGCGAGGTCATGAGGCAGAAGCCCGCCACCGCATCGGTCGGCACCTGGCCGAAGCGCCGGGACAGGACCGAGTACCCGGCCCAGACAAAGGCGGCGATGAAGGCGCATATGTAGCCCGGCATGTATTCCGCCCGCGCATCGAAGGCGCCGCGGCCCGCGATCAGCACGATGACGCCGGCAAAGCCCAGCAGGGCTCCGGCGATGTGCGCCCGCCGCAGATGCTCGCCCGGGAGCAGCGATGAGAACAGCACGATCAGCAACGGCCAGAGATAGTTGATCAGTCCCGACTCCGCCGGCGGCGCCCAGCGCAGGGCCGCGAAGTAGAGCGCGTGGTAGCCGAACAGGCCGCCTATCCCTAACGCCCAAACGACCGGCTTCTGGCGCAGGGCCTTGAGCCCTTGAGGCCGTGCGATCCAGCTCGCCACGCCCACGAGCCCTCCGACCAGGAACGTCATGGCATTGAGCTGGAACGGGGGGATCGTGCCTGTTGCGGCCGTAAGGACGGCAAGAAGCGACCAGAAAAGAATGGCGGTCAGGCCGATGGCGGTGGCGGTGCGGGTTGTCATGATGAGCGCCACCTAGCATGGCTCACCCGTAAAAGCGAAGCGAGGCGCAATGAGTTTGGCTGCCCCTTGCAAAACACACTAAGCCTCATCCTCGGGGGCTGGCTCATCATGCCCGCCCTTTGCCGTCACGGTCGGGACAAGCCCGGCCATGATGCACCACCCCGTCATCCCCGGCGGTCCGCAGGACCGGGAAGGGGATCCACTCTTGATGCGTGGAGCTATCGATTCCCTTCCCCTCTGCTGCGCTCCGGCCGGGAATGACATTGAGGTGAGCGCCACAAGGTCGGTGCCGCGCCGTCATCCCCGTCTTTGCCTCTTCCCTGCACAGCCTCATCCTGAGGAGGTCACGTAAGTGACCGTCTCGAAGGAGGTTTCAGCGCTCTCTGGAACCTCCTTCGAGACGCAGCCTGACGGCTGCTCCTCAGGATGAGGGCTGCTGAGCAAGGATGATGGGTCAGGCTCTTGAGCCAGCCTCTCAGGACGACGGATTGTGAGATGCCCTAATAGGTCGTGCGCCCGCCACTGAGATCGAAGGTGGCAGCCGTCGTAAAGGAGTTCTCCTCGGACAGCATCCAGGCCACCATGG
>JALYFY010000664.1 GCA_030777385.1 Pseudomonadota bacterium
AAGGAGCGGCTTCACCGCCGAACATGGTGATTACCATCACCTTGGGCGAAACGTCTTGGGCCAGGGCTGGTGTCGTTGAGACGAGCAGTGCTGCGAGAGCGGTCATCGTGCGGGTCATGGTGTCCTCTTGCGTTGCGACTGTCGCGAAGAGCCTAGAAAGCGCGCGAGGAGACACAATAACGGAGCATGAACGAGGGGCTGACCTCGTCTGATGGCCAGCCACCCGACCGCAGCGAGATGATCGCGCTGGTACGTTCGGCCGTGGAGCGGGGCGTCACCTCTTCGATACCGCGGAGGTGTATGGCCTGTTCACCAACGAAGAGCTTGTTGGCGAGGCGCTTGCCCCGGTGCGTGATCAGGTCGTCATCGCCACGAAGTTCGGCTTTCGGATCGGCAGCAGCGGTGTGGACAGCCGCCCCGAGCATATCCGAGAGGTAGCGGAGGCGTCGCTCAAGCGCCTGCGGACAAACCACATCGACCTCTTCTACCAGCACCGCGTGGACCCGGATGTCCCGATTGAGGACGTAGCCGGAACAGTGGGTGAGCTGATCCGTGAGGGCAAGATCCGCCACTTCGGCTTGTCGGAGGCAGGGGTAGGGACCATCCGTCGAGCTCACGCCGTGCAGCGGGTCACGGCTCTCCAGAGCGAGTACTCTCTCTGGACGCGACACCCCCAGGCAGAGGTGCTGCCTGCACTGGAGGAGCTCGGGATCGGCTTTGTGCCTTTCAGCCCCCTCGGCCGGGGGTTCCTGACCGGAAAGATGGACGCGAGCACAGCCTTGGAGCCCTCTGACTTCCGCAGCCAACTCCCTCGCTTCACGCTCGAAGCCCGGGCCGCTAATCAGACTCTGGTGGACCTCCTGAGTGCCGTTGCCGCCCAGAAGGGCGCAACGCCGGCACAGGTCGCTCTGGCCTGGCTCCTCGCCCGGAAGCCCTGGATCGTGCCGATCCCGGGCACCACCAAGCTGCACCGGCTCGAGGAGAATATCGGGGCAGCGGCCCTTCAGCTCTCGGCCGACGACGTCCGCGACATCGAGAGTGCCGCCGCGGCAATCACGGTGGAGGGCGCCCGCTATCCGAAGGCCATCGAGCGTATGGCCGGGCTGTAGAAGCCCCTACGAGCAACTCTGTGCTGCAGTGTTGCTTGCTCGCAGGTCCGGGACCTGCGCGCGCAGCGGAGCGGCGTCCGGGCCATCTTGCGCGCCCACGCGACAGTGGCCTGCTACTCCGCCGCCTGCATCGCTTGGAGTTTCACGTCCTCTGCAAAGGACTCGTAGGTGTTGGCGCTTGTGATGGCGACGGCGGGGGAGCGTCCGGCCAACCCGCGGCAGTCGGCCCAGCTTACGCATTCGTCCCCGGTCTCCGCTACGGCGTGGCTGATCTCATGGATGAGTGTACCTTCCCGGCTGCCGTAGTTGATGTCTGCCCCTTGGTGTGCCCGCTCCATGCTGGGCAGCGAGAAATACCCCGGGCAGAGGCGGATCACGCCGGTTGCGGGCAGCACCCAAGCAAGGGCCTCTCGGCAGGTCTCGTCTGACTTGGTGCTGCAGACGAAGGCCAAACGCTGGCTGACAAGCTTGGCATGGACCTGCTTCAGCACGACCCGAACCTTCTCGGCATTGGCGCTGGAGTAGGTTCCGAACCATTTGCCATAGGTTGGAGTGTCGCCGACCAGGGCAGCGGCAGAGGCAGTCATCTGCGTGGCGACCGCAAGGTCCAGCATGATGGTCTGCTCTTGGTACGGCTCGCAATGCGCGGCCGTCTGGGCCGAGGCCGGAGGAGCCCAGAGGCAACAGCCGGCCAGAGTGAGGGTGAGAAGTCTGGGCACGGGGATCTCACGGACAGATGGATGAGCTTCGGCAACTGTCTATGTCTGCACGATCAGCAGGTCGGTCAGCCAGCGCCAAGTGGAACGATCGGACCCGCAGCTTGGGGCCGCCCTTGGCGGGAGGGGAGCAGGAGCGATGGAAGTCGCATGGTCCTGTCTGCAGTTTCGCGTCCTCGCCATCAGTTAGGCACGATCCCGAGCACATCGAGCACCTCTGGGGTGATCGTCCTAGTCACGGGCAGACCGAAGTCCTGCTGAAACTGCCCAAGTGCGTCCTGGGATCTCTGTCCGATGATGCCGTCCATCGGACCGCTATAATAGCCGTAGGCCTTCAGGGCTGTCTGAACTCGCAAGGTCAGGGGATCAAAGGCCGACAGGGCCCAGTGGACGAAGACCAGGGCCGCGCCCAAGTAGACGACCCGGTGCCACCGTTTCAGAGCCCTGTGAGCTACCGCCAAAGCGGCGCTGGCGTACTCGAAGCGGTGCAGCCAGCGCCAGGAACGCCGCAGGAGCCTGACCGCCGCGTCCTCTGTGGTAGCCGAGAAGGTCAGGAAGATCGCCAAGGCAGCCCAACCCGCGAATAGCCAGCCCTGTCCGGCTTCCCGCAGGATCAGCC
>JALYFY010000665.1 GCA_030777385.1 Pseudomonadota bacterium
CCGGTCGAACTCCTTCTGCGCCCGTTCCAGTTCCGGTCCATAGGTCAGGGCCCATGCATAGAGAGCCTCAAAAGGCGCCTGCAACGAGCGCCCGAGAGGCGTGATGGTGTACTCGACGCCGACTGGCATCGTTGGCAGGACCTCACGTCGGACGAGGCCATTGCGCTCCAGGCGCTTCAGCGCATCCGCGAGTGCCTTGTGCGTGATGCCATCGAGCCGCCGCATGATCTCGTTGAAGCGCGATGGACGGGTGCACAGGACGGTCAGGATCAGCACCGACCACTTGTTGGCAATGTGATCGAGGATCGGGCGCGTCCGCTGCACGTCGATCAGCGCCTCGTCGCCGAATTCCTTTCGCGGTCGCCGTGACGTTCGAACGGCTCCCCGCGGCTCCCCGATCATGTCGGACATGGATATACTCCTCGATATCTACGCTATATATAGTGCGTAATTGACCGTAGGTATAGGGCGTATATCTGTTGGCTTCATCATCCGTTGATGGAGTTCAGATGAGTCAGTTAAGCAATAAATCAGCCCTCGTCGTTGGTGGGACCAGCGGCATCGGAGGAGCAATCGCCGAGCGCTTCGCGGCCGAAGGTGCCCGGGTCTTCGCAACCAGCCGCACGGCCTCCGACAATCCGGATCGACCCCTTCTGAGCCGAGACGAGGGAAGCATCCGCGCCATACGGGCCGACGCTGGCAGCCTCCCTGACCTCAAGGAGGTCTTCGCGACCGTCCGCGCGGAGGCAGGACGCCTCGACGTCCTCGTGCTCAATGCCGGCATCTCGGAGTTCGCGCCATTGGGCGAGATCGGCGAGAGCCATTTCGACCGGACCTTTGCCTTGAACGTCCGCTCGTTTGTGTTCGCGGCCCAGGATGCCCTCGATCTCATGTCGGAGGGCGGAGCCATCGTGCTCGTTGGCTCGATTGCCGGAGACATCGGCACCAAGGGCTACAGCGTCTACGGCGCATCCAAGGCAGCGGTGCGCTCCTTCGCCCGCACTTGGGCGAATGAACTGGCCTCGAAGGGCATCCGCGTGAACGTCGTCAGTCCCGGCCCGACCGATACGGCCATGTTCGCGAATGCCAGCGAGGAGCTGCGCAAGGACGTCGCCGACCTTATCCCGCTCGGCCGTCTTGCCCGGCCTGAGGAGGTCGCCGCCGTGGCGCTCTTCCTGGCGAGCGATGAAAGCAGTTTCGTCACCGGGGCCGAGATCCCCGTCGACGGCGGCATGGCTCAGATCTGAGGTTCGACTCATGGCATTCAAAATGACATTCCATATCCGCAGCCGCTCCCAGCTGGGAACCGGGCTTGCCGTCTGGCTCGGCCTCAGTGGTTTCGTGGCCAACACACTACCTGTTGCCGCCAGCCCAATGCAGGCCACGCTGCGCTCCGTGGTGGCTCACCCGGTACCGGCGGATTTTCCCGCCACGATCCGGCTCCTGACCCACACCATGCCGAGCATCCGCGGCAGCGAGACAGCCGCGACCTCGCTCCTGTTCGTGCCCGAGGGCCAGCCCCCCGCGGGTGGCTGGCCGACCGTGGCCTGGGCGCACGGGACGACCACGCCGGGACAGAAAACATGTGCGCCGAGCCTGACGCCGGAACTGGACGGCGGATTGACGCGTGACGGGTTCAAGAGCGACTACGCCTTCCAGATCGGGCAGTTCCTGGATGCGGGCTATGCCGTAGTGGCGCCCGACTTCGAAGGCCTCGGGCCCGTGGCGGACGTGCCCTATCCTTACTACAGCGCATCGAGCCTCGCCCGTTCCCTGCTCGCCGGGGTTCTTGCCGCGCGTCAGGCGGAACTGGCCCTGTCGAACAGGGTCGCCGTGGTCGGACACTCGGACGGAGGGCACGCCGTGCTCGGCGTCGAGGCTCACATCGGCGAGGCCCCGCAACTTGAGCTGGTCGGAACGGTGGCTTCTGTCCCCTATACCTCGATTGCTGCGACTGCCGATCATTTCGGTGAGGCCGCTCGGACGGCGGACGCCAAGGCAACGGGCGATCAGGCCCTCATGATGCACCAGTTCCAGGGTGCGTTGATGACGGTGGGCCTCACCGCTCAGTCGTCTGGGTTCGATCCTGCCACGATCATGGGACCAGATCTGGCGCGGTTGCTGCCCGAGTTCCGCTCCTTGTGCTCGGTCAATGCGATCGGCGTCATCGACAAAGCCGTCAAGGCGAAAGGTGCGGCCTTTGCCGGACTGAAGGCCGATTGGGCATCAAACCCCGTCATGCAGGCGTTCCTCGCCGCCAACGATCCGGCCGTGACGCCGGGCTTCATGCTGCATCGGCCGACGTTGATCGTGCAGGGCAATGCCGACACCTTCGTGCTCGAGCCGCTGACCACGGCCTTCGCGGAAAGGCTCCGGACAGCCGGCGCTCCAGTCACCTACAAGGTCTATCCCGGCGATGACCACTTCTCCATCATCCGCAGCGCCAACCCGGATGTGCTGGCCTTCCTGCGTCAGCGGTTCGGCCGCTAGCGCTCACGCAAGCCGTCGGCGCACACGGTGCCGACGGCAGCCCTAATCGATCTCCCGGATGGTTCATGATGACGATGCCCAATCGCCGCGTTCTGCTGGCTCGGCGCCCCCAGGGTGCGCCGAGACCCGATGACTTTGCGGTCGTCGACCACGATATACCCGTCGCCGGACCGGGGCAGGTGTTGCTTCGCAACCTGTTCCTGTCCTTGGACCCTTACATGCGGGGCCGCATGAACGCGGAAGCAGGGTCGTATAGCGTTGTTGCACGGATGGGCGGGTTGGTGCCTGAAGTTGAATGGCATAGGCAGGCTGTGCCCACCTGACAAAAGATTTCCGCTATGTCCTTCAAGGCCAATGCTGCCCGCCGTCACCACATTCCCAGGCAGCGATACCGGGTGACGAACTGGGCCGAGT
>JALYFY010000666.1 GCA_030777385.1 Pseudomonadota bacterium
GCTCCACCAGGTCGCCTGTCTTGAGCAGGGCCAGCGGGCCGCCGACCGCAGCCTCGGGAGCCACGTGCAGGATGCAGGTGCCGTAATGGGTGCCGCTCATGCGCCCGTCGCAGATGCGCACCATGTCACGCACACCCTGCTTGAGGAGCTTCTTCGGAATGGGCAGATTGCCCCATTCAGGCATCCCGGGTGCACCGACAGGACCTGCGTTGCGGAGCACGATGACCGAGTCTTCCGTGATGTCGAGATCGGGATCGTCGATCATCCTATTCATCTCGGCGGGGCTGTCGAACACGATGGCAGGGCCCACATGCCTGAGGAACCTGGGATTGGCGGCCGAGGATTTCATGACCGCGCCGTTCGGAGCAAGATTGCCGCGCAGGACGGCCAGCGTCTTGCCCCGCGAGAGCGGAACGACGGGATTGTCCTCGCCACGGATCACATCATCGTTCCAGCACTCGGCCTTGGCGATGTTCTCGCCGAGGCTGCGGCCGCTGACGGTCATGGCAGACGGATCGAGATGGGCTTCGAGCTTCTTCAGAAGCGCCAGCAAGCCTCCGGCGAAATAGAAGTCCTCCATCAGGTACTCGCCCGATGGGAACAGGTTGGCGCAGACCGGCACCCTTCCGGCCATGTCGGACATGTCGTCGAGGGAGAGATCGACCCCCGCGCGGCGTGCCATGGCGATCAGATGCACGGCCGCATTCGTCGATCCGCCAAGCGCCATATAGGCCACAAGACCGTTGCGGAAGCTACTCGCATCCAGAAACCGGGAAGGCTTCCAGTCCTCCCAGATCATCTGGATGATGCGCTCGCCGCAAGCCGAGGCCATGCGCGGATGGCCGCTGTCGGCGGCCGGAATGGAGGAGGATCCGGGCAAGGTCAGGCCCATGGCATCCACGATGGAGGTCATGGTCGAAGCCGTGCCCATGGTGTTGCAGGTGCCGATGGAACGGGTCATCCGGCTCTCCAGGTCGACCCAGTCGTCCTGCGTGATGTTGCCCGCGCGAAGCTCGTCCCAGTACTTCTTGGTATGCGTGCCGGCTCCCGTCTTCTGCCCGCGCCACTGGCCGTTGGACATGGGTCCTGCGGGACAATAGATCACGGGCAGATCCATGCTGATGGCGCCCATGAGGAGACCCGGCGTGGACTTGTCGCATCCGCCAAGGAGCACCGCGCCGTCGATCGGGTGCGAGCGCAGGAGCTCCTCCACCTCCATGGCGAGGAAGTTACGGTAGAGCATGGTGGTAGGCTTCACCATCACTTCACCCACGGAGAGAGCCGGCAGTTCCACCGGATAGCCGCCGGCCTGCCAGACGCCGCGCTTCACCGCCTCGGCGCGGTCACGCAGATGCGAATGGCACGGGCTCAGCTCGCTCCAGGTATTGATGATGCCGACAACAGGCTTGCCGAGAAACTCCTCGCGGCGCATGCCCATCTGCTGCGTGCGCTGGCGGTGCGCAAAGCCACGCATGTCTTCGGAGGCGTACCAGCGCTGGCTCCGCAATTCGCCGATGGTTCGCGATGTCATGAGTCAGTCCTTAGCCTTTGATGCCGCCGGAGGTCAGCCCGGATACGACACGCTCCTGGAAGATCACGATCAGGACCGCGACGGGAACGATGCCCACGATGAGCGCCGCCGAGATCACCGGCCAGGGAAACGCGAACTCGCCCTGATAGAGGGTGATGCCCACAGGCAGCGTGCGCAACTGCGGATTGGAGTTGAAAGAAAGGGCGAGCAGAAACTCGTCCCAGGCGTTCACGAAAGCCAGGATGCCTGCAGTGAAGACGCCTGGCGCTGAGAGAGGCACCACAACCTTGAACAGTGCACCGAGGCGGGTGCAGCCGTCGATCATGGCGGAATTCTCCAGATCGCGCGGAATGCCCTCGAAGAACGAGACGAGGATCAGGGTGCAGACGGGCAGGCTCAGCACCGTATAGGGCAGGATGAGGGCAACCCAGGTGTTGAGCAGCCCGAGCGCACGCATGATCTCGAACAGGGGCACGAGGAGGGTGACCAGCGGGAAGGTTGAAACTGCGATGATGGCGGACAGGATCAGGTCGCGGCCGCGGATCTGCAGTCGCGACAGGGCATACGCGGCAAGCACGGACACGAAGAGCGTCAGCGCCGTGGAGAGAATTGCCACCATGAAGCTGTTGAAGAGGAAGAGCAGCAGGGGCTGATCGGTGAAGGCGCGAAGGTAGTTCGCGGCTGTGGGCACATGGGGAAGCCAGGTGATGGGCTTCACCGTCAGCTCGGCCTCGGTCTTCAGCGACGTGAACAGGATCCACAGCGCCGGAAAGATGCCGTTCACGACGAGGATCAGCCCGATCAGGATACGCAGGGGCGTGCCGGAGAGAAGCGAGCGATTGGCAGTGCTGTCGGAGGTCATGGCTGTCACCTCTTGGCGCGGATCATGCGCAGATAGACCATGGTCACGCACATGGAGAGCACGAACATCACGACCGCCAGAGCCGAGCCGTAGCCGAGGTCGAGGAAGTCTACGGTGTTCTGGTGGATATACATGGCGAGCGTCGCGGTGGACGTGCCAGGTCCGCCGCGCGTCATGGTGAAGGGAATGTCGAAGGTCTGGAGCGCCGTGATCGTGCGGAAGATTAGAGCCACGACGATCGAGGGCTTGAGAAGCGGAAGCGTGATCTCGAAGAACTGGCGCAAGCGCCCTGCCCCGTCCACCTCCGCCGCTTCATAGAGCGAGCGCGGAATGGTCTGGAGACCGGCCAGGA
>JALYFY010000667.1 GCA_030777385.1 Pseudomonadota bacterium
GGCCAACTCGATCTCGATCCGGCGAGGCTCGTCTTCATCGACGAGACCGGCGCCACAACCAACATGGCCCGCCTGCGCGGGCGAGCTCCGAAAGGCGAGCGGCTTAGCCCGGATTTCTCACCGGCGCTGGGCTGACGGGAATGGTTTGGGTCTGACGGTCGTGGCGGCTGGACACGCGCATGGGTTGGGTGCCGCTGGAGGCGGTTGGGTCGGCTCATCTCTGTCTTGTTGAGGGAGGGTGCGGGACGGGCGACGAGCGGGCTTCAGGCGGCGTGGTGCAATCGGGCGTGAACGAGGGCGAACTCGGTCTGGTGCGGATAGGCCGAAGCCATCGCGATCACCACCCGCCGCACCGAGACGCGCACCAGGGCTCCGATCTTCAGGAGCTTGAGGCGGATCGTGCCACAGGTCGCTTCAGCGAACTGAGTGTGCTGGAGGCCGATGCGTCGGAGGGCGCACAGAAGCACATACGCCATCGAGGCGAACCACAGCCGGAGCTGGTTGGCTCGCATCGTCGCCGCCGAGGTCCTGTCGGCGAAGAGGTCGCCCTGCGCCTCCTTGATCCGGTTTTCCATCTCGCCCCGGGCGCAGTAGATCTCTTCATAGAGGTGGCGGGCCGTGACCTCCCCCGGCTTGAGCGAGGTCACCACGAAGCGCGGGTTGGGCTCGCCGCCGGTCCATTCCGCCTTGGCGATCACCCGTCGCCGACGCGACCACGAGTCGAGCGTCGACCAGCGGAAGTCCTTGTAGCGCCGGGCCGGCCTGCCCGTACGCTCGGCCTCCTCCTCGGCCTGGATCAACTCGACCGCGATCTCCTCGACGAGCCGCGGGTTGCGGGCGAGCCCGAACGCGAAGTTGACCCGGTTCTGTTCGCACCAGGCCATCAGTCCGTCGCGGGCGAAGCCTGAGTCGGCCCGCAGCAGAATGCGAACCCGCGGCCATCGCGCCCGGATCTGACGCACGATGCGGGCGACCTCCTCGATGGCGCCCGCGCTCGCGTCGATGTTGGAGCGCCGCAGCTTGGCGGCGATGAGATGCCGGCCGCAGAAGACGTAGAGCGGCAGATAGCAGTACGCGTCGTAGTAGCCGTGGAAGAAGCGACCCTCTTGATGGCCGTGGATTGGATCGTCCGTCGCGTCCAGGTCGAGGATGATCTGCTTGGGCGCCCGGGCATGCGCCTCCAGGAAGAGGTCCACGAACAAGCGCTCGATCGCCGCCAGGTCGTGTCCGATGCGGTGATAGCGCCCGGGCTGGCCCGAGGGGGCGTGCTCGAGCCGGTTCAGGGTCGACTTGCCGGCGAGCGGGGCGCAATCGGAGCGGTGGGCGGTGAGCTTGCCGGCGAGGACGGCCAGGACGGGGTCGTGCCGGATCTGGTCATGGTCGATCAGGTCCTCATAACCCAGAGCGATCCCGAACACGCGCTGGCCAATGAGGGTTGCGACCTCGTGCTCGACGCGCTCGGGATCGCGGGCGTCGGTGAAGCAGGAGGCAAAGCGCCCAACCAGGTTGATGGCGCGGTCCGTGGCGCCGAGCAGCAGCGCTCCGGCATCGGAGGTGATCGCTCCGCCATCGAACGAGGCCACCACGGCCTGCCCTTCAACGGATGCAAATCGAAGCTGATCCGGGTTACACTCTGTCCGCATCGGGGATCTCCTCTGATCCGATCGAAGTCGTTGCGCCACAATAATTTTGAGTCATTCAGAGCCCCGCTGCACCCCGCCCTGGTGAGAAATCCGGGCTAACCTCCAACCCAGACGAGCCAGAGCATCCGTTCCTGACGCCCACTCCCTGCCTCAAATTGTCTGACGACGGACAATGGTAGCAGGGCTACTCTCCTTGGACAGCACCGCAGCGAGCGGTCTATCTGGGGAATCTCGGATAAAGGGGGATCAGCCATGTCCAAACCCGGGCAACGGATCGGGCGTGAGCAGCGCGCTCTCGGTCCTCTCTTGGCTGCAGCTGTAATCCTAGGTCTCCTCGGGCTGCCTGTGGCAGCCTGGTTGGACCTGCGCGCACTCTCTGAACGGGTGCTACGCACGCAAGCGAGCGAAATCAGCCGCATCATCGATGACATGCGCGGCTTCTACGGCAGCGACGTCGTTGGTCGAATTCTTCAAGGTTCCGGACAGGCCACGGCCGTGCACAACTACAGGGACGTTGCTGGGGCGATCCCGATTCCCGCCACTCTCTCGATTGAGCTGGGCAAGCGCATTAGCGCGCATGACGGATCGGTGAAGTACCGCTTCGTCTCCGACCTTCCGTTCCGAGGGCGCGAGCCGCACGACCTCGATGCTTTCGAGCAGAATGCCCTTGCTGCCCTACGATCCGACCCAAAGCAGTCGGTGGTGGATATTTCCGGCTCGTGGCTCGACCGGCATGTGCGCACAGCAGCGCCCGTCGTGATGGGGCAGGTCTGCGTCAACTGCCACAACAGCCATCCTGACAGTCCCAAACAAGACTGGAAGGTCGGTGATGTACGCGGCATCCAGGAGATCTCGGTGGTACAGCCGATCGCTGCAAACGTGTTCTCATTCAAGTTTTTGCTGGCCTACTTCGCATTGGCTGCCGCGGCGGGCATCACGTTCATCGTGCTCCAGCGGCGGCAAGCCGCGCTCATCCGCGGCATGAACCGAGAGCTAGGTGAGTCCAACGACTTCCTGGCGGCGATCTCGATGAAGATCGCCAAGTACCTATCACCCCAGGTCTACAAGGGTATCTTTAGTGGCCAGAAGGACGTCGTGATCGCCACAGAGCGCAAGAAGCTCACGATCTTCTTCTCGGACATCAAGGACTTCACGGCAATCTCGGAGCGGCTCCAGCCTGAAGACCTCACAGCCTTGCTGAACGAGTATTTTACGGAGATGTCGATCATTGCCCTCAAGCATGGTGCGACCGTCGACAAGTTCATCGGAGATGCAATCCTAGCGTTCTTCGGCGATCCGGAAACGAAGGGCGTCAAGGAGGACGCTCGCGCTTGCTTGCATATGGCGGTTGAGATGCAGCGCCGCTTGGAGCAACTCGATACGCAGTGGCGCCAGCGAGGTATCGAGCAGCCGTTCCGTGCCCGCATGGGCATCAACACGGGTTACTGCAACGTTGGCAACTTCGGCAGTGAGGACCGTATGGACTACACCATCATCGGGGCGGAGGCGAACCTAGCGGCACGCCTGCAGTCGATTGCTGAACCAGGTGGAATCTGTCTCAGCTACGAAACCTACGCCCTGGTGCGTGACATGGTCAGGGCGGCCCCGCTCCAGCCGATCTCGATGAAAGGCATCAGCCGTGAGGTGGTGCCCTACTCGGTCGAGGGGCTTTTGGGTGAGCTGGCGCAGCGGCCACAGGTGATCAGCGAGCATGCCAAAGGCCTCGATCTCTTCCTGGATCTCGAGGCCATGGACGAGCGGTCGATCGAGCGAGCGCAGAAGAGGCTCGCAGAGGCTCTTCTGGCGGTGTCAGTGCGTACGATGCCTGCGTGATCCTCGGGTTTGGGCTGCCCCCTGAGA
>JALYFY010000668.1 GCA_030777385.1 Pseudomonadota bacterium
TCAGTGTTTTGACTTTGCGACCCCCACCCTCAATCCCTCCCCGCAAGGGGGAGGGAAAAGGTCCGGCCTAAACTATGCTGCGTCTCGTCACCACACGCCTCGTCTCGCTGGTCGTCACCCTGCTGGCGGTCTCGCTGGCGATCTTTCTGATTCTTGAGGTACTGCCCGGCGATCCGGCTGCCATCATGCTCGGCACCGCCGCGCGGGAGGATACGCTCGCGGCCCTGCGGCAGGAGCTCGGGCTCGATCAGCCCGCTCTCGTGCGCTACCTGCAATGGATCGGCGGTATTCTCCACGGCGATCTCGGCACCTCCATTACCTACAAGATGCCGGTCTCGACCCTGGTAGTCGAGCGCATGAACGTGACGCTGCCATTGAGTTTTCTGGCCATCCTCATCTCGACCGCGCTTGCCCTCCCCCTGGGTGTTGCGGCGGCAGCCCGCCGGGATGGCCCGGTGGACCGCGCCGTGCTGGTGTTCAGCCAATTGGGCGTGGCCGTGCCGAATTTTTGGATCGGCCTCCTGTTCATCCTGTTCTTCTCCACCTGGCTCGGCTGGTTTCCGGCAGGCGGGTTTCCCGGCTGGAGCAATGGCGTGTGGCCTGCATTCCAAGCGCTGCTCCTGCCGGCTGTCGCGCTGGCATTGCCCCAGGCTGCGGTGCTCACCCGGGTGACACGCTCCGCCACGCTCGAAGTGATCGGCGCCGATTTCGTGCGCACGGCCCGCGCCAAGGGCGTCGACCGGGGCTCAACCCTGCGCCGCCACGTGGTGCCGAACGCGCTCATTCCCGTGACGACGATTCTAGGCTTGCAGCTCTCGTTCTTCTTCGGCGGCGCGATCCTGGTGGAGAACGTGTTCAACCTGCCCGGCCTTGGGCGGCTCGCCTATCAGGCGCTCAACCAGCGCGACCTCGTGGTGATCAAGGACATCGTGTTGATCTTTTCCGGACTTGTGATCGTCGTGAACTTCATCGTCGACATCGGCTACGCCATCCTCGACCCACGCCTGAGGAGCCGGGCATGAGGCGCTCACGCATCCGGCTGAATTCCGCTCTCGTCGTCGGCGGAATTCTCACGGCCCTGCTCATCGTCACCGCGCTCCTGTCCCTCGTCTGGACCCCGGAGGTTCCCACGCGCGTGCGCGTCGTCATGCGCCTGAAAGCGCCTTTGGAGGCAGGGCTGCTCGGCACCGACCATTTCGGCCGCGATGTGGTCTCGCTGCTCATGGTGGGAGCCTGGAACTCGCTTGCCATCGCCTGGCCCGCGGTTCTTCTGGGAGCCGCCATCGGCATTGCCATCGGATGCGCGGCCGCAGCCTGGAAGGGCATCGCCGACGAGATCGCCATGCGCGCCTCCGACGTGGTCTTTGCCTTTCCGGCCGTTCTCTCGGCAATCATGATCGGAGCGCTCGTCGGCTCCGGGCCGCTCGCGGCCATTCTGGCGATTGCCGTGTTCAACGTGCCGGTCTTCGCCCGCGTCACCCGCGGCGTCGCGCTCCAGGTCTGGACCCTCGATTACATTGCGGCCGCCCGCGCCATCGGCAAGCACCCCCTGCGCATCACCTGGGAAGACGTGATGCCCAACATCGCCGGCGCGCTCATCGTCCAGGTCACGATCCAGCTGGCGCTTGCCATCCTGACGGAAGCGGGCCTGAGCTATCTCGGCCTCGGCGTGCGCCCACCCAACCCCAGCTGGGGCCGCATGCTGAGCGATGCGCAGACGTACCTGTCCCAGGCCCCTCACCTCGCCATCGCGCCGGGCATCGCCATCGCGCTGTCCGTGCTGGGGTTGAACCTGCTGGGCGATGGGTTGCGCGACGCGCTCGACCCGACGCTGAAGGCAAGAGGCGCTGCAGCCTGAGAGGAACGACTAAACCATCCGTAACGTCATCCTGAGAGCCGCGGAGCGGCGTCTCGAAGGATGAGGTTAGTGATTTTGTTAAGCGCTCTAAGCTGCCTTGCTCATCGTCTTGTGCACGTCGCTCAGGATCTCGTAGGAGCGCAGGCGCTTGCCGTGATCGTAGATCGCGGACGCGACCATCACCTCGTCGGCGCCGGTCTGCCGAATGAAGCCTTCAAGCCCTTCGCGCACCGTATCGGGCGAGCCTACGAAGGAGCAGGAGAGCATATTCATGGCCTGCGCCTTCTCATGGGGCGACCAATAGCTCTCGATGTCGTCGATCGGCGGCTGGAGCTTGCCGCGGGCGCCGCGGAACAGATTGGTGAAGGATTGCTGCGGCGAGGTGAAGAGATGGCGCGCCTCCTCATCCGTATCGGCAGCCATCACGTTGGCGCCCACCATGGCATAGGGCCGGTCGAGCTGAGACGAGGGCTGGAACCGCTCGCGATAGACCTGCAGCGCCTGCATCAGGGCGCCCGGCGCGAAATGCGAGGCAAAGGCGTAAGGCAGGCCGAGCATGGCGGCAAGCTGCGCGCCGAAGAGGCTGGAGCCCAGAATCCAGATCGGCACATTGGAGTCCGTTCCCGGCACCGCCTGAATCGCCTGATCCGGTTGAGCGGGTCCGAGGAGCGCCTGTAGCTCGAGCACGTCCTGCGGAAACGTATCGGCCGCGGAAGGGTCGCGGCGCAGGGCCCGCAGCGTCCGCTGATCTGTGCCCGGAGCCCGGCCGACGCCAAGGTCGATGCGGCCCGGAAACAGGGCATCCAGGGTGCCGAACTGCTCGGCGATGACGAGGGGCGAATGGTTCGGCAGCATGATGCCGCCGGCGCCCACGCGCATGGTCTTCGTGCCGCCGGCCACATGGGCGATGACGACGCTGGTGGCCGCGCTTGCGATGCCGACCATGTTGTGGTGCTCGGCAAGCCAATAGCGGTTGTAGCCCCACCGTTCCGCATGCTGCGCGAGATCGAGCGTATTCCGCAAGGCGTCGGACGGGGTGGAGCCTTCAGGAACGTGCGCGAGATCCAGAACGGAAAGGATGGGCATATGAAACTACTTTCTGATGCGTCTGCCCTGGGCAGCAGACCCACAACAGATCAGGTCTGCGCCTCTCGTATACAAGGCAGTATCCCCCGTGCCTGGGACAACGTAGCCAT
Organism: Pseudomonadota bacterium; assembly: GCA_030777385.1. Taxonomy (GTDB): domain Bacteria; phylum Pseudomonadota; class Alphaproteobacteria; order Rhizobiales; family Beijerinckiaceae; genus Microvirga. Next base: position 3,055 of record JALYFY010000668.1, read on the forward strand.
TCGCAGGACGCAGCCAAAACAAAACCCGGCGCGGGAAAGACCGGCGCCGGGTTCCTCAAAAGTCGAAAGGTTCAAGCTTATCCGCGGGTGCGGGCGCGGATCATGTAGGTGTCGAAGGCGTATTCGGCCACTTGGAACCAGAGGTATTCCTCGTTGCGGAAGGCGCGGATCGAGTCGATGATTTTCTTGAAGTCCGCATTCTGGGCGGAGATCTCCGCGTACACCTCGTTCGTGGCCTTGTAGGCGGCGTCGAGGATTTCCTGCGAGAACGGACGAAGCTGCGCGCCGGCACCCACGAGGCTGCGCAGCGCCGCCGGGTTCTTGGCGTCGTACTTGGCCAGCATGTCCTGGTTCGCCGCCATGGCGGCAGCTTCCACGATTGCCTTGTAGTGCTTGGGCAGGGACTCCCACTTCGCCTTGTTGAACATGAAGTGGAGCGTCAGGCCGCCCTCCCAGAAGCCCGGGTAGTAGTAGAACGGCGCAACCTTCTGGAAGCCGAGCTTCTCGTCGTCGTAGGGGCCGATCCACTCGGCAGCGTCGATGGTGCCGCGCTCAAGCGAGGGGTAGATGTCGCCGCCAGCCACCTGCTGCGGGATCACGCCGAGCTTCTGCATGACCTGACCGGCGATGCCCGCGATGCGCATCTTGAGGCCCTGCAGGTCCTGAACCGTCTTGATCTCCTTGCGGAACCAGCCGCCCATCTGGGTGCCCGTGTTGCCGCCCGGCAGAGCATAGAGGTTGTGCTTGGCCATGAACTCATTGACGAGGCCGATGCCGCCGCCGTGATACTGCCAGGCATTGAGCTGGCGGGCATTCAGCGTGAACGGCACCGCCGCAGCAGCAGCAAAAGTCGGGTCCTTGCCCACATAGTAGTAGGCCGCCGTATGGGCCATCTCGACCGTGCCGGAGCTGACGGCATCAGCCGCCTGGAAGGTGCCGACGATTTCGCCTGCCGCAAACGGCTGAATCTGGAACTTGCCCTCAGTCGCCTCGGACACGTACTTCGCCAGGAAGTCGGCGCCGCCGTAGATGGTGTCGAGAGACTTCGGGAAGCCCGAGGTCAGGCGCCAGCGGACTTCAGGGTTGGACTGAGCAATGGCAGGGCTGGCAACGGCGCCTGCGGCGAGGCCCGCACCGGCGGTTGCGAGAAAATTGCGGCGTTTCATAAGTGCCTACTCCAGTTCGAGGGCATGTGGCGCTTTTAGGAAGGCCCGGTAACAAGGGATGGATGACGATGAGTAAAGTTAGACTAAAGTCTTGTTCGGAATAGCTAATGCATACCCGACCTCGACGGGAAATCGCCTGCCTCCGCAATGGTTCCGGCGCAAGCTATTGATAAGCTTGGGATGTTGTTTGGGAGAAGCCTAACTTCGAGCCTTGAGCCTGTGGCCTCACTTGGCGCGAGCCATGAATGATGCGCAGGCTTCATCACCAGCCCTTGCTTCGCTTGCATAGCCTTAGGCGTAAGAAAAACGGCGCCGCTTTCGCTGCGCCGTTCTATTTTGAAGGGATGTGGCCAGACCTTAGAAGTCCATGCCGCCCATGCCGCCGCCAGGCATGGCCGGAGCGGCTTCCTTCTTGGGCTTCTCGGCGATCATCGCCTCGGTGGTGATGAGGAGGCCCGCAACGGAAGCAGCGTCCTCGAGGGCTACGCGCACGACCTTTGCCGGGTCGATGATGCCGAACTTGTAGAGGTCGCCGTACTCGCCGGTCTGGGCGTTCCAGCCGGCCGCGTAGTCCTTAGCCTCGGCCACCTTGCCGACGATGACGGAGCCGTCCTCGCCTGCATTCATGGCGATCTGGCGAGCCGGCGCCTGGAGTGCGCGGCGCACGATCTCGACGCCGGTCTTCTGGTCGTCGTTGGCGGGCTTGACCGTCTCCAGGGCCTTCAGGGCGCGAAGCAGCGCAACGCCGCCGCCGGGCAGAACGCCCTCCTCGACCGCTGCCTTGGTGGCATGCATGGCGTCGTCAACGCGGTCCTTCTTCTCCTTGACCTCGATCTCGGTCGCGCCGCCCACGCGGATCACCGCGACGCCGCCTGCGAGCTTGGCGAGGCGCTCCTGGAGCTTCTCACGGTCGTAGTCCGAGGTGGTCTCCTCGATCTGCGCCTTGATCTGACCCACGCGAGCCTCGATGTCGGCCTTCTGGCCGGCGCCGTCGATGATCGTGGTGTTCTCCTTCTCGATGCGAACGCGCTTGGCGCGGCCGAGCATCGGGAGCTGTACGGTCTCGAGCTTGATGCCGAGATCTTCCGAGATCGTCTGACCGGCAGTCAGGATCGCGATGTCCTCGAGCATGGCCTTGCGGCGGTCACCGAAGCCCGGAGCCTTGACGGCAGCGATCTTCAGGCCGCCGCGCAGCTTGTTGACCACGAGAGTGGCAAGAGCCTCGCCTTCCACGTCCTCAGCGATGATGAGGAGCGGCTTGCCGGTCTGAACGA
>JALYFY010000669.1 GCA_030777385.1 Pseudomonadota bacterium
GAAACCAGCTTTGCGACAGGGGCTGCAAGCACGTGGCTCTGATTTGGACCTGATCGGCGAACTCCCATCCGGGCCCGCGGCATGTGAGCCGCATCAGAGGCCGCACATGTCAGCCCTGACCACGCGCTGCACCGATCCGAAGATTTCTCTTGCGTCTCGCGGGACGTCCACACATGTCGCAAATGGCACCGTCATGTCGCGTGCCAGGCGGCCATTGGCGCTCATCATGCCACCAGAGAGATATTGCGCTTGATCACACTGGCGCGCAAGTCGTTCTCGGACATATTGGTGTGCAGCGGGATCTCCGGACACTCAAGCACCCGCATCCCGTCAGCCTGCATAGCCACCGCCGCAGCTTCTTGCTCAGCACCGGTTCCTCGGCGGCGTTCACCTCATGCAGCTGGAAAACGTGTTTTAACGTATCCATGCCGATACGAATAATCTGGTCCACGGACTGTTTCCTATGTTTGAGCTTCTCACAACCTCATTCTGGCACAGCGATGCCGGAAGGGGGCTGTCCACCGCAACACCTACTCTATAAACTCGCCCAACTGGCCAGCCCTTCCCGCAACAACGGTAGCGCGAGATACTGTGCCCCCAAGTGTGTTGCAGCACGCACCTGAAAGATCCGAGCAGTCTTTCCTAGGTGACTACTGAACAAAGGAGTATTCTTTCTTACCTCAAGTAGGAGGATACAGACATGGCCGACCGATCCTGTGCCGTTTACTTCCTCAACTACACACCTTTCCAGCTTCGTCGCCGAAGCTTTGAGCTTGAGACTGGACACTGGGACGTGGAACCCCCTGAAACGATTGATGCGAAAGCCAAGACGGCGCGTCAGCCAAACGTCTTCGCTTGGAAGTCGGCTGCTCCCTGGGCGAACCCATTCCGTGGCACCCAAGGGTTCGTTGAGTATGCCATCCAGGACAGGATCGAGAATGTGTTTCTTGAAGAAAAGGACGCGCGTGGTGTCATCTTCAACCGGCGCGGGACAAGCGGCTGTATCAGAATTGACTTTGGCAGTCCTTTTACCGGGGCTCCCTGGTGCAATGTTTCCCTCAAGGCTTGCAGCGACGTTCTCGGCTCCGACGATCCTTCTCCTTTCTATTTCTCAAGCACTGGGCTGGTTGGACTAGGAGACAGCAATTTCTGGAAGGAATTGGCCGAGGTACTGCCTATTGGCCCTATGGCGATCCTGACGTCGTGGGCGGCTGCCCCCGCACATCACCCGGTGTTTTCGAACCGGTTTCAAATGCTGGTTGGCGTCGATGACAAGCGGGATCAAGTGGCCAGTCACGGTATAGGGCTTACCGTAGACGATCCACAGCCACGCTATCTAGAATTGAAGCCCATTGCGCGCGGTGGGCAGGCACCTTGGTCCGGGCGGTGGCAGTCTTTCTTGCCCGACGGCAGAATCGATGTAGATCTGGAGATCAGACAGCAAGGAACAGGCACGTTCGTCGTTGATGTAACGGATAACACCCGCTCGCTACGTCAAACCTTCCCCAATATCCCAATCACATCGGCCACAGTTGTCGATTATCCTGGCAATGTGAGACGCACACCTTCTCTGACTGTCAATCCCAACCGTCCGGCTCCACCCCGATTGAGTCGCGTCACGCTCACACCACGTGAGGAAGGTGGAGTGGCTACGTTGAACAAACTCCGCGTTAATCCAGGTCAGCTGTCTCGCGCCCGCGAGGATGTTGCGGTTTCTCACAAGATCGATGAGGTTAGCTCACCAGGGGTTGTGATCCGCCAGGTCGACACCCTTCAGATCTCTGACCAGTTAGCCCTGCATCTTTATGGCCTGGCCGATCTCGAGGGAGGCGGTACCATCCGCGGCCACGCGGTGCAGTACGTGGAGACTCGCTCAGGTGCGGTCACATCAAATCTGATGTTGAGGCAAGCTATCGTTATCAGGTGACATCTCGCCGTCAGAGTTCAGCATTGGTACTGTCAACTTGGCCTTATCGATGCCAAATTGACAATACCCGTGCGAGGTTGGCGAGGATCACAACCGAGCTCGCTAACAGATCCGAAGGTCAGATCGGCAGCTTCTCGGTGAGGTATGGATCCACGGGAGGCTTGTCAGGTACGGTTAGCCGTGGCGCTGGGCGAGCCGCTGCGGCCGCAATCCATTGAGGCCCGTTTGGTCGTTCGCGGATCGAGCGGTCGGTGCGGGTCGAGACCAGACCATAGATTGGCCGGTCGCCGTACCCAGGTGCGGCGTCGCCGAACGCCCAGGCCAGGTTGCCATAGGTCGAAGGGTCGCGGCCGTCCAAGCTCAGGCGGTCGTTGAGGTAACAAGCGGTTGCCCAGCCGGTCTGTGGGTCCGGGGTCATTGCGATCAGCCTCTTTGCCCAGTACATGCGCAGATTGTTGTGCATCCAGCCGTCAAGCAAATACTGCTTCTGACACGCGTTCCAGGTCTCGTCGGCCGTTTCGCCGTGAACGAGTGCGTCGAGCGTCTCGACCTGCGGCCGTGGGTCGGAAGCATGCGTGTCTAGCGTCTTACGGGCCCATTTCGGCACGCGGGCGTAGCTCTCGGGCACGCGCAGGCTGCGGGCCTTGTAGTGGAACCACTCGCGCCAGCTCAGGAGCTCATCAGCGAACTTGTCGCGGCTAGTCTCAGCGACGTCGGCCTCCTCGATCGCGGCCATGATCTCGCGCGGACCCACCATGCCAAAGTGGAGGTAGGGCGAGAGCGTTGATGCTCCTTCCGGGCGGCTCGCGTCGTTCCGCGCGCCGGCATAGGCCGGCAGCACCTCGTCGCGCAGACGCGTCAACCGTAGCAGCAGTTCGGCGCGCGTCGGCGGGAACATTGGGCTGGGCGGGAGCGCATGGTCGATTGCGCAGGATGCCACGAGCATGTCGATGGCTGCATCGTCCATGGGCCCCAGATGATCAGGGTCATAGGGCAACGGACCCGCATAAGGTAAGATTGCCGGCTCCTCGTCTGTCCAGTCCTGCCACTGATCGCGCATCTTCTCGTGACGACGACGAAAAGCGGAGGTGGTGCCGACGCCCTGCTCCAGGGCGGCAGGTGGCACGAGGCAGGCGGCGTTGACCGCGAACACGGCCGTGCCGGTCTTCGCCGCCACCCGCTCGGCCTGCCATTGCGCCACGAAAGCGGGTTGGTCCTCCAGCACGAGGGCTGCGGCCTGCGCGGCAAGCCTGTAGACTAGGCCCTTCTCGCGTTTGGCGGCGCGGTCGACATACTGAACGCACGCGAGCCTGCGCTCGGCGCAGCCGCGGGCGACATCGCGACTGGCGCCCAGGATGAAGCGGTGCAGCCGTTCCGATGCAAAGGGGTAGTCCTCGCGCAGGCCGTGATAGACGAGCACCGGCAGGCCGAGCTCGTTGCCGAGCCGGACGGCGGCGTCGATCACCGGATTGTCGCGGGCGCGGAGCGCTTGCTGCAGCCAGCAGAGAACAAAGGAACCATCACGCATTGGTGCGGAGTTGAACGTGCGCACGCGCAGCGCATCGCTCCAGGACGCCAAAGACCCGGGAAGAGAACTCATCATGGCTCCTTCAAAGATCCATGGTGGATCTTGTTGTTCAGTGAGTTGACGAACATCAACGCAGCACTCTGAAAAGAGATCACGCGAAGAAACCATCAACCGGAAGTAGCGCGAACACCCTGGTCTTAGTCGAAGCAAAGATTCGGGTTGTGTAGGCCTTCTTGATCAGTGGTGTGACGATGCTCGCGCTCCAGCCTCGCTGGTCGACGCCACCGCTGGCCCGGGCGTCATGGCCTCGGCCAGACGGAAGGTGCAGCGCATCGGCCCTACGTCTGCCACCTTGGCGCAACTGAGGCGGGCCTGAAGCCGCTTTGATGCTGAAGTCACACCGAAGACTGCTATATCGATCCTGTTACCAGAGCATGGTTTTGCTACAGAGCCATTAGCTAATACGCCAGCACCTCACATAGAGGGAGCGAGATCCTGAAGAGCGAGCGGGGCAATCGCACCAGCGGCACCATTGACCGGACCTGACTTGGTAATCAACGGGTCATGAGCAGCGCCACTCCAAGCCCGCTTCCGCATTGTCTGTGGTCCTTTGCCATGTTCGGTGCTGTGGAAAGGCCAACAACCTTTGATCTGTTTCTCTTATGGCGACGAGGCGGCTTGGTTGCCGGCCTCAGCTGGGTATTGTCAGGTTGGCGAAGGTTCGGGCGTATGGCAGGGTCTCGGGCATGAGCACCACGTCCAACCCATACCGCGGCTTTCGCTTTCCGGCCGAGATCATCAACCAAGCGGTCTGGTTGTATCACTGCTTCAGCCTTAGCCTGCGTGACATCGAGCTGATCCTCGCGGCACGAGGGGTCGTGGTCAGCCACCAGACCATCCGCGCGTGGAGCCAGCGTTTCGGACGAGCCTATGCCACCAACCTCGAGCGCCGTCGGCCGCAACCCGGCGACAAATGGTTTCTGGACGAGGTGTTCATCCGGATCCGCGGCAAACTGCACTACCTCTGGCGAGCCGTTGATCAGCACGGCAACGTGCTCGACGTCTTGGTTCAGAGCCGCCGCAACACGAAGGCAGCCAAGCGCTTCTTTCGCAAGCTGCTGAAGGGATTGTGCTACGCGCCACGGGTCATCGTGACCGATAAACTTGGATCCTATGCTGTTGCCAAACGCGAGATCCTGCCGGGTGTGGAACATCTGCAGAGTCGGTACTTGAACAACCGCTGTGAGGTGTCGCACCAACCCACCCGACGGCGGGAGCGCCACATGCGGCGGTTCAAGTCAGTCCGGCAGGCCCAACAGTTTCTCGCCACGCACACCCCGATCCACAATCACTTCCAACTCCGCCGTCCCCGTCTTTCCGCCAGTGAGTATCGCGTGGCCCGCGATCGTGCCTTTGGCGCTTGGCGCGATGCGACCGGGGCTGCCCTCGTAGGCTAATCTGGGCTGACTTGAGGGCAGCACTTGCGGCAGCGGTGCCGATCGGGCGTCAAGTTGACAGTACCGCCACGAGATCAAGGCAGCCGAGTAGGCATCACCTCGAGGCCATGTGCCTGGCTCCCCGGCAGGTGCCTCTCACGGTCAATGGCGTCATGGAGCATACGGCTTCTGGAAAGCCGCGGTCAGAAAGGGCCCACGCAGTGACTGAGTCCGAACGTTCCGCAAGGATCGGCATCCTGACCGTGTCGGATCGGGCGAGTGCCGGACTTTACAAGGATGAGAGTGGCCCGGCAATTCAGGCGACGCTCGAGGAAGTCCTGTCCTCACAGTGGGAGGCCGTGGCTCGCATCGTGCCGGATGGTCTGGAGAGCGTGCGCGACGCCCTGGTCGATCTCGTCGACCAGGCTGGATGTGACCTCGTGTTGACGACCGGCGGCACGGGGCCGGCGCCGCGCGACCTGACCCCTGAGGGCACCGAGGCAGCCTGCGAGAAGATGATGCCGGGCTTCGGGGAGCTTCTTCGCCGGAAGAGCCTGGAGCAGGTGCCGACCGCGATCCTTTCACGACAGACCGCCGGGATCCGGGGCAAGGCGCTGATCGTCAACTGCCCCGGCAAGCCGTCCTCGATCCGGGTGAGCTTGCTCGCCGTCTTCCCGGCGATTCCATACTGCCTCGATCTGATGGGAGCGGCGCGGATCGAAACCGATCCAACCGTCGTTCAGGCGTTCCGGCCGACCTGAGGCAGGACCGGCGCAAGCATTCCCTGCCGCTCAAGTCCTTACGCAGGTACGGCGTCAGGCCGGGTTCGGCGTCCCTGATGCTGATCGGTGAGTACCATGCCGGGGCCGCTCATCCGCGAGCGGCGGGAAGCCCTGAAGCGAAGTCATGGCCGCATTATTCGAAAGTTTTGGAAATACCGTTTGACATTGACTGAGTTCAGGTCCAGATTATTTCCATGAACATCGAACAAGCAGCAAAGCAGCTCGAAGCGCTCGGGCACGTCAGCCGACTCCAGGTCTATCGCACCCTCGTCCGTGCAGGGGAAGCGGGCCTGCCCGTCGGTCAGATCCAGGAACGTCTCGGCATTCCCGGATCGACGCTCTCGCATCACCTGCAACGGCTCCTGCTCACCGGGCTGGTGACGCAGGAGCGGCAGGCCACGACCCTGATCTGCCGGGCCAGCTACCCGGCGATGGATGGCCTGATCGGCTTCCTGGCCGACGAGTGCTGCGCCGACGCCGGATGCTCGACCCAGGCGGAGAACGCCGCCTGATATATTTTTGCCCGTTATTTCTATGATGCCGGAAATACGAAAGGACGCACAAATGCCAGGCTTCCTCCCCACCCTCCTCCGCTGCGCCCGTGCGCTCCGCAACCGTCGGCAGGTCGTCGCCCTCGACGAGCTGGACGACCATCTGCTGCGCGACATCGGCCTTGAGCGGACAGACGTGGTTGCTGCTTTGGCCCAACCCCGCTACCGCGATCCGTCGCGGATGCTCAAGATCCTTTGCTGCCACGGGCGCGTGTTCATCGAGCGCGTGCGCGACGGCTTCGCTCCCCGGCCTGCATCCTGCTGCTGACCTACAAGGAGTCTTCCAATGACCTCAGTCGAAAGTCTCCCCGTTACCGTCATCGGCGCAGGTCCGGTCGGACTGGCCGCCGCGGCCCACCTCATCCAGCGCGGCCTGCCCGTGAGGGTCTACGAGGTGGGTGAGACCGTCGCGGCAAACGTACGCGACTGGGGGCACGTCCGCCTGTTCTCGCCATGGGAATACAACACCGACGCGGCCGCCCGCGCCCTGCTCCAGTCCCATGGTTGGCAGGAGCCCCCGGGGAAGGCGATGCCAACGGGATCGGACCTCTACGAGGCCTACCTCAAGCCCCTGGCCGAAACGCCCGAGATGACGGCAGTGATCGAGACAGATATTAAGGTCACTGCCATCACCCGACAGGGCGCCGACAAGGTGCTCAGCAAGGGCCGCGAGACCAAGCCCTTCGTGCTCGCCGTCTCGAACGGCGACGGCACGATCCGGCGCGACCTCGCCCGAGCCGTGATCGACGCCTCCGGGACGTGGACGGCTCCGAATCCTTTGGGCGCGGGTGGCATCCTCGCCGAGGGCGAGGCGGAGAACGCGGACCGCATCGCCTACGGCATCCCGGACGTGCTCGGGCGCGATCGCGCCGCCTACGAAGGCAAGGCAATCCTTGTGGTCGGTGCCGGGCACTCGGCCGCCAACGTTCTCATCGACCTGGCCAAGCTGGCGGAGCGCAATCCCGCGACGTCAATCGTGTGGGTGACGCGCGGGGCCAACCTGATGCGGGTCTACGGCGGGCGCGCCGACCAGCTCCCCGCCCGAGGCGAGCTCGGCTCCAGGCTCAAGGCCCTCGTTGACAGTGAACGGATCACACTGGTCGCTGGCTTCTCCGTGGTCCGCGTCAAGACCGTCGGCGACCAGGTCGTCCTCGAGGGCGAGACCACGGACGGCGTCCGCGAGGCGGGCCCCGTCGACCGGATCGTGGTCACGACCGGACAGCGCCCGGACCTGAACCTCACGCGGGAACTGCGCCTCGACCTCGACCCGTGGCTGGAAAGCTCGAAGGCGCTCGGGCCGCTGATCGACCCGAACCTGCACTCCTGCGGATCGGTCCCGCCGCATGGCCACCGCGAGCTCGCACATCCCGAGCCGGGCTTCTATACCGTCGGCATCAAGAGCTATGGCCGGGCCCCGACCTTCCTCATGCTCACGGGCTATGAGCAGGTGCGATCGGTCGTGGCGGCCATCGCCGGGGATCTTGCGGCGGCGGACGACATTCATCTCGTGCTGCCGGAGACAGGCGTATGCTCGACCAACCTTGCCCCGGTCGCAGCGGCCGCATCGTCCGGCTGCTGCGGCGGTCCGGCTCCGGTGGCCGTCGACGCGTGCTGCGTCACGGACGCAATTGCCAAGGCAGATGGCAAGGACGGCTGTGGCTGCGGCTCCGCGGATGTATCCGGCCGCAAGGCATCGGAGAAGGTTGCGGAACCCGCTGGCTGCTGCTGAGATCCGCAGGTGTCGAACCCCGCAACCGAATTCCTGCCAGGTGATCCTGCCATGCCGAAGCCAAGCCCGGGGGTGGTCATTGCCACCCTCGGGATCACCCAGATCCTTGCCTGGGGATCGTCCTTCTACCTCCCGGCGGTGCTCGCCACGCCGATCGCCGCCGACACCGGATGGTCGCTCGGCTGGGTCGTCGGCGGACTGTCGCTTGGCCTCCTCGCCGCCGGCTTGGTGGCACCGAAGGTCGGGCGCACCATTGATGCGAAGGGTGGCCGTCCGGTCCTCACCGCCAGCTCAATCCTCCTCGGGACAGGCCTTGCCACCTTGGCCCTGGCCTACAGCCTCCCCGTCTACCTGATGGCCTGGCTGGTGATGGGCATCGGCATGGG
>JALYFY010000670.1 GCA_030777385.1 Pseudomonadota bacterium
TATGCCTACATGCCCTTCGGGGCAGGCCCGCGCATCTGCATCGGCAGCGCGTTTGCGACCATGGAGGCCGTGGCGATTCTTGCCGTGCTGCTGCAGGCGGTGAGGCTGCGAAGCCGGTCGGGCGAGATGCCCAAGCCTCGGATGAAAGTGACGCTGAGGCCGAGGCAGGAGCCGCGAATGCAGGTCGAGCGGCGCTCCTGACCCGAAGCTGTGCTTACACCGCCTCGGAGGTGCTGGAGGCTCCCGCCAAGGCTTTGTGCAGCGTATCGGCGAAGTTCTCATAGGAAAACGGCTTCGACAGGGTCGGGCAGTCGCTGAAGCGCCCGGGGAGGGCGCGGAAGTCGTAGCCGGTCGAGAAGATGAAGGGGATCCCGCGAAAACGCAGGACGTCCGCCACCGGAAACACCACCGACCCATCGACGTTGATGTCGAGAAGCCCGATGTCGATATCCTCTTGCAGGGCAAGGGTCAGGGCCCGATCCAGGCGGGCCGCGGGACCGACGATCTCGCAGCCGGCATCCAGCACCATGTCTTCGATCAGCATCGAGATCATGGCTTCGTCCTCGACGATCAATACGCGCTTTCTCGGACCTTCAAACATAGCCCCTCCAAATCGGACAGCATCTGCGAAGCGTCGTATTGACGTCGTTCAACGAATCAGTTGCTCCCAGTATAGCCTAGGCTTTTTCTTCTTCTCACTATCCTAGGTTACAATGACGTGATCTATTCATCACCTTGTCCTTCGCGAACAGTAAACACCCAAGTCATGGGCCTGTCCAGACCGCCTTGCTTCGGGTGATTTCTTCGATCAGCGTATCGGCCGCCGTGCTTGTCAGCCCCCAGGCAACAGCCCTGCCGCCCATGTAAACTGTGAAGGTGCCGTCCTGCGTCGCCTGCTTGGCAATGTGCAGCATGAGTTGTCCGCCTCATGAGGTGCCCGGGCCCCGGCCCGTCGTCCGCCCATGATGAAATGGGAGGCTTTCCGGTAAAAGCCCAAAATATGAGCAGCGCCGCGCCGCCGGCGGTGCATGCGGGCCCGAACCAAGCAAGCGTCCAGCCGTTGCCGTGGTGTCCATTGTACGATGCCTGACAGGGCTGTGACGGTTCCGGCACCCTTCTGGCAACAGGCGCTGGCCGGATCGGATGCGGATCGATGAAGCTTTTCGAATGCCAGGCCTGCGGGCAGCCGCTCTACTTCGAGAACACCCGCTGCGAGAGCTGCGCGCGGCGGCTCGGCTGCCTGCCCGCGATCCAGGAGATCAGCGCGCTCGAGCCGGAGGAGGGCGCCTGGAAGGCGCTCGCCGTGCCGGAAGGTCGCTTCCGCTTCTGCGCCAACGCGGAGCACGACGCGTGCAACTGGCTGATCCCGGCTGACGAGCCCGACTTGTATTGCCTGGCATGCCGGCACAACAGGACCGTGCCGCATCTCTCGAGCGAGCGGAACCTCGCGCGCTGGCGCAGCCTGGAGACTGCAAAGCGGCGCCTCTTCTACACCCTGCTGAGGCTCGGCCTGCCGCTCGCCGCAAGAGCCGAGGATCCCCAGGGGCTTGCCTTCGACTTCCTGTCAGACCCTTCGGAAAACTCGCCCCAGGGACCCTCGATCCTGACGGGACACGACAATGGCCTGATCACGATCAACATCGCGGAGGCCGACGATGCGGAGCGGGAGCGCCGCCGCCACAGCATGGGGGAGCCCTACCGGACCCTGCTGGGTCATCTCCGGCACGAGATCGGTCATTACTTCTGGAACGTGCTGGTCCGCAACGATGCAAGCCTCGAGCGCTTTCGCCTGATCTTCGGCGACGAACGGCAGGATTATGGCGAGGCCCTGCAGGCGCATTATGCGAACGGGCCGAAGGAGAACTGGCAGGAGAGCTTCGTCAGCGCCTATGCCGCTTCGCACCCCTGGGAGGATTTCGCCGAAACCTGGGCGCATTACCTGCACATCGTCGACACCCTGGAGACGGCCAACGCCTTCGGCCTGAAGGTGCGGCCCAGGATCAGCCGGGGCCCGGAGCTGACAACCGACATCGACTTCGACCCGCACCGCGAGACCGATCTGAACCGGCTGATCACCGCCTGGCTGCCGCTGACATTTGCGGTCAATTCCCTGAATCGCAGCATGGGGCAGCCCGATCTCTATCCATTCGTGCTGCCGCCCGGGGTCATTGCGAAACTCAGCTTCATCCACGAGCGCATTCACGCATGGAGCGGACGCCGGCAGACGGACGAGGGCGGCCAAAATATCCTAAAAGCTGTGATCGGGGGGCTGAATTCTCGCGTCGGCGCCCCACAATCCGCACAAGCTCCCCTTTAAGAACTCTTGCATGATCTGTTTAGGTATGAGTAGTAATCTTCTTGCCCTCAGCGGTTGGGGGCGTTACGCGTATAGCGTATAGGAAACCAGAGACTTTAGAAGGCAGTCCTGATGGGCCGGGGAAATGATCACCGTGATCGCCGACGTCAATTTGGCGGTCAACCCGAAGATCACTGGGGCGATTTCGCCCCGCCAACATCTTTTGAACGGCCCGCGCGGCAGCAGACGTCCTATTCGGCTTCGAGCTCGGGACCTGAGACCGAGGCGCGCGTCAAATGGTTCAATCCTGAAAAGGGCTTCGGCTTCGTCGAGATGACCGACGGCTCCGGCGAGGCCTTCCTGCATGTCAGGCAGGTCGAGGCTGCAGGCCATACGGCTCTTGAGTCCGGCACGACGCTGGTCATCAAGGTCGGCGCTGGCCAGAAGGGCCCGCAGGTTCAGGAAATCGTCAGCGTGGACACGAGCACGGCCGAACCCGAGCCGCCGCGCGGAGCCCGCCCGAAGCCGCCGATGCGCTCAGGCGGACCGGGCCAGTCCGGCGGGTTCTCCCGTCCGGGCGGAGGCGGGGGCGCAGCCCCGCGGCCCGTGAGCGGTCCGCCGGACGTTCCGGCCACCGTGAAGTGGTTCGATAACGTCAAGGGCTACGGCTTCGTGTCCGTCGAGGGCGAGAGCAAGGACCTGTTCCTGCACATCTCCGTCGTGGAGCGGGCCGGCCTCAGCCAGCTCGATCAGGGGCAGGCCGTCCGTGTTGCCATCGTCGAGGGCCGCAAGGGTCCCGAAGTCGGCGCCATCGAGCTCGCTTAAAGTTCCAGCCCATCGTGCGAACCTCCGGGTTCGCCACAAATGATGCGCTCATTAGAGATCTAGCATCGGACCCGAAGTGCAAGTCCACTTTCGGGCCCGATGCTTTCGGCTTTTCTCGGCCAAGCGGATCCGGTTAGCCGCCAAAACACGATCGACATAAATCAGGGCTGGTTCCACTTGAATGGAACCAGCCCTGATTTATGCCTGACCGAACCTCAGTGTATGGCCGGAAAAGGCCCGGCAGCCCTCCTTCCCCACAGATCCCGGGCTTGCCTCGAGACCTGCTATCTGTTGGTGCAACCTGGGCTCACAAAGCGCAACAAACCCTCCCCCTTGTGGGGAGGAGTTGGAGGTGGGGGTGCCGGCGCCTGACCTTCATAGGCTATCGCCAGCACCCCCACCCTGGCCCTCCCCACAAGGGGGAGGGAAACATGCCATGTTCTTTATCGGCCAGACTCTCAGGATCGGGGATCGACCGCGTCAGCAGTGAATCTCTTCGAATGCGCGCACCCACATTTCGCAGACCCCTGAGCGAACGATGTCGTTGAGCGTGAACTCGACGATCGGCACCGGCAGCATCTGCGACTTGATCAGGTGGATGACCGTGCGAAGGCCCGATGTCTCGCGCAGGTCGCACTGACTCACATCGCCATTGATCACCACGGTGCAATCCTCCCCGATGCGGGTGAGGAATGTCTTCATTTCGGACGGCGTGGCATTCTGCGCTTCGTCGAGAAGGATGAAGGCATCGCGCCAGGACCGTCCGCGCATCACCTCGAACGGGACCATCTCGATATCCCCGTTCTTGACGGCGATATCGAAAGCGGCGGCGCCGATCCGTTCCTTGATGGCCTCGATGACCGGAGCAGCCCAGGGGCCGAACTTTTCCTCCAGGCTGCCGGGGAAGAAGCCGAGGGAGCGGCCGCTCGGCACGTTGGGCCGGGTGAGGATGATCTTGCGGATGCGCCTCTGGCGGAACAGGTCCGCCGCGTGAGTGGCGGCAATCCAGGTCTTGCCGGTGCCTGCGGGGCCGAGAACGACAACCTGGGGGCTGGTTCTTAGAGCGTCGAGATATTCATCCTGTGTTGCATTGAGTGCCTTGATCGGCGGAGGGCTGCGCTCGGCCTGGAACTTGGATCCGTTGAGGTCGAAGACCTGCGCTGTTTCATGGGAGCGGCGGGTCTTGCGTCTCTGCTTCTCATGATGCTTGCTCAATGACCAACTCCAGTTTTGAAACTGCGCAAGAGCATTTACCCAGGCGCCGCGCAGAGGCGTCTGGGGAAGAGAATTCCGAGAGAAAACGAAATGCGGGAGCGCGTTGCTGCGGGCGGTGGATTTCCGCGATCCATATGGTGAGGATCAGCCTGCCTGCCCATCGAAGCCCGTTCTATTACCTGCGAGAGGTAAACCATCGCCGATTCTGATGACAGTTTACCGCTGCTACGCCTACCTGCGAGTCAAATGTTGAGGCACTCTGCTTGGTTCCAGGGCATACCGCCTCTGCGCCACGGAGGGGAGAATTAGCTGTGGATGGCTCGAAAGGTGCTGAGCGGGAGGCGATCCGCGCCGGGCGGTAGCTCAATTCGGATGATCCCTGCACCCATCTGTCATCCC
>JALYFY010000671.1 GCA_030777385.1 Pseudomonadota bacterium
TTCGGCATGCTGCCGATCCGCTCCAACGGCGATCAGGTCGTGCGCCTGCGCGACGTGGCCGATGTGGAGCTCGGACCCGAGAGCACGGACACCATCGTCAGCTTCAACGGCAGCCAGGGCACCTTCATCGGCATCACGCCCACGCCGTCGGCCAACCCGCTCACCGTTGCCGACGAGGTGACGAAGGCCATCGACGCGATCCGCTCGACCCTGCCCAAGGGCATGACGGTCGAGATCGTCTACGACGCGTCGAGCTTCATCTCGGCTTCCATCGAGGAGGTGTTCAAGACCATCGGGGAAGCAGCCCTCATCGTCGTTGTGGTGATCCTGCTGTTCCTCGGCTCCTTCCGCTCGGTGCTGATCCCCATCGTGACGATTCCGCTCTCGCTCATCGGCGTGTGCTTCTTCCTCTATGCGCTGGGATATTCGATCAATCTGCTCACCCTGCTGGCGATGGTGCTCGCCATCGGCCTCGTGGTGGATGACGCCATCGTGGTGCTGGAGAACATCCACCGCCACATCGAGGAGGGCTTGAAACCCGTCGAGGCAGCGGTCGTGGGCATGAAGGAGATCTTCGTCCCCATCGTGTCCATGACGATCACCCTGGCGGCCGTGTATGCGCCGATCGGCTTCACGCAGGGCCTGACGGGCTCCCTGTTCCGGGAGTTCGCCTTCACGCTTGCAGGCGCGGTGATCATCTCCGGCATCGTGGCCGTGACGCTCTCGCCCATGATGTCGTCGAAGCTGCTGAAGTCGCATGGCTCGCAAGGCCGCTTCGCGCGCATCGTGGACCGCACCTTCACGCGGCTGGAGAACTGGTACGGCCGTCGCCTGAAGGGCTCGCTCGACTATCGCGGCGTGACGCTCGTCATCGTGGCGGTGCTGCTGGGCACCACGGCCTTCATGTTCGCCAAGACCTCCTCCGAGCTTGCGCCCGAAGAGGATCAGGGCGCCTATCTGGGCATCGTCAACGCGCCGAAATACGCGACCGCCGATTACACCCAGGCCTTCTCCAAGCAGTTCACGGGTGCGGCCGAGAAGATCCCCGAGATCGACGCCAGCTTCCTCATCGTCGGCATCGACGGCGCCGGCGGCGGCTTCGTGGGCTTCAAGCTCAAGGAATGGAGCGAGCGCGAGAAGAAGGGTCCTGAGACCAAGCAGGAGATCCAGAATCTTCTGAACGAGAACGGCGGCCTCCAGGCCTTCGTGTTCGCGCCTCCGTCCCTGCCCGGCGGCGGCGACGGCCTGCCGATCCAGTATGTGCTGCGCACCATCGGCGATTCGTCCCAGGCGTATGAGGTCGGCGAGCAGATCCGCCAGCGGGCGCAGAAGTCCGGCAAGTTCATCGTCGTTCAGAACTCCATCTCCTACGAGACGCCGCGGGCCCGCATCACGGTGGATCGCGACCGGGCCGCAGCCCTTGGCGTACCGGTCTCGGAGATCGGCAACACCCTCGGCGCCCTTGTCGGCGGCGCACCGATCTCGAAATTCGACCGGGACAGCCGCAGCTATGACGTGGTCAGCCAGGTCCGGCAGGAGGATCGCCTGAATCCTGAGCGTCTGGGCGAGTACTACGTTCGTGCGTCCGACGGCTCCATGGTTCCGCTGTCCGCTCTGGTGAGCATCAAGACGGATGCGGCGCCGGCCGTCATCGAGCAGTTCAACCAGCTCAACTCGACGACGCTCTCGGCCCTGCCGCTGCCTGGCGTCACCACGTCGGAAGGCTTGGCGACCCTGCGCTCCATCGGGCAGGAGGTCATGCCGCAGGGCTTCTATGAGGATTATGCCGGCCAGTCGCGCCTGGAGATCCAGGAAGGAAACTCGATCTTCCTCGCCTTCGGTCTTGCCGTCATCGTGATCTATCTGGTGCTGGCGGCGCAGTTCGAGAGTTTCCGCGATCCGTTCATCATCATGATGTCGGTGCCGCTCTCCATGTTCGGCGCCATGATCTTCCTGAACATGGGCTTGGCCACCCTCAACATCTACACGCAGGTGGGGCTGATCACCCTGGTGGGGCTGATCACCAAGCACGGCATCCTGATGGTGGAGTTCGCCAACGAGCAGAAGGAAAAGCGCGGGCTCAGCAAGCGTGAGGCCATCGAAGAGGCAGCCCGCGTGCGCCTGCGTCCGATCCTCATGACCACGGCCGCCATGGTGCTGGGCGTCGCCCCGCTCATCACCGCAACCGGCGCAGGTGCTGCGGCACGCTTCTCCATGGGTCTCGTGATCGCCTCCGGCATGTCCATCGGCACGATCTTCACCCTGTTCGTGGTGCCCATGTTCTACACCTACATCTCGCGCGAGACGGTGCGGGCCGAGCGGGTCGAGGAGCCGCATGGCCACCGGCAGCCTCTGGCGGCGGAATAAAAAGCAAAGGCCGGGCAAACGCCCGGCCTTTCGATATCGCGGATCGACAAGGGCAGGAGCGTTCAGCTTCCTGCCCTTTTTTGTGATGGTCTTAGCGGGCGATCTCGCCTTCGACTTCCATGAAGGGGGAGACGGACTTGAAGCCGGCCTGCTCGGCGGCCTTGCGCACGGCCTCCGCCACTTCGGTCGAGTGAACCTCGATGGTCTCGCCGGTCTTGGAGTCGACGAACATGATCTTCATCGCGTTCACGTCGGGCTGACCATGGGAGATCACGTAGGAGTTCTGCGTGGCCAGCCGGTGGACGAGGCCTGCATCCCGCAGGAAGTCGAGCGCCCGGTAGATCGTCACCGGGGCGAGGCGCTTCTTCTCGTTGCTGAGGCGGTCGACCAGATCGTAAGCCCCGACCGGGCCGCCGTTCTGGACAAGCTCGCGATAAACGCGCTCGCGGATCGGCGTCAGCCTGAGGTTATTTTGACGGCATAGGTCGTCTGCGCGACGGAGGAGGTTATCCTCTTCTTCTTTTCTGAGGGCCTTGGTGCTCATGAGCCTCACTCCTGTTATTACGGAACCTATATGTTTATATAGGTAAAATGACGCTACGACAATGTGCTATCATTGCAATA
>JALYFY010000672.1 GCA_030777385.1 Pseudomonadota bacterium
GCTTTGCGCTCTGCGAGAGATCAGGAGGGCGCGAAGCTGTCCAAAGGCAGCTGCCCCTCATAGGCTAGCAGCTGCACAGGCACGTCAATAGATCACACCCAGTTAGAGCATTTCTGACTTAGACGAACTCATATCCTGAATTGACGATGTAGTTTTGACATTCGGCTGGCGTAAAGACCTCGAGCGAGGTGCCGATCGTTTCCCAAAGAGCATCCTGACTCCTTGCGGCTGCCTTCCTGAGCAGGGCCTTTAGCTTGGCGAACAGCTGCTCAATTGGGTTCAGATCGGGCGAGTAGGACGGGAGGTAAAGCACACTGGCCCCCGCCGCCCGGATCGCCTCTTTGACCCCGGCGACCTTGTGCGTGGAGAGATTGTCCATCGCGACCACATCGCCAGGCTCCAGCTCAGGCGCGAGCACCTGCTCCACGTAGGCGCGGAACACGGCCCCGGTCATCGGTCCATCCAGGACGAAAGGCGCGATGATCCCGCTCGCCCGCAGGCCCGCCACGACGGTCGTGGTCTTCCAATGACCCGCCGGCACCGCATCGACCAGGCGCTCGCCCCTTGGGCCCCAGCCGGAGAGGCGGGTCATCGCTGTGGTTGCGGCTGTCTCGTCGATGAAGACGAAGCGCTCCCCATCCATGTAACGCTGCCACACCCGCCAGCGGCTCCGGTGCCGGGCCACGTCGGTCCGATCCTGCTCGGCCGCTCTCAGGCTCTTTTTTTATGCGACAGGTCAAGCCGATGCAGCATGTCGGCAATGGTGGACAGCGCCTTTACGGCGATGCCACGGGCCTCGAGCGTCGCCTTGATCTCACGAAAGGTGATCCCAGCTTGGCGCGACACGATGGCCCGCAGGACGTCCGCATGCGCCTCCAGGAGAGGACGCCGAGAGCCGCCAATCTTGGCTGGTGCCGTGCTGCCCGTCCGGCGCACCCGCTGCATCAGCTTGATGGCCGCCGACGCGCTGACCGCGAAGCGACGCGCGGCTTGCCGGATTGAGCTGCCGCTCTCAACCGCGCGCACGATCCGCTCGCGAAGGTCGCGGGACAACGGTGCCGTCATGGTGAACTCCGCCGCTCTCGCCCCCGGCACCCTCCAATCAGAACACCTGATTCCGTGCAAGCCCGAACCGCTCTAGTACTACTGCGTCATGAGCGGGTATGGTGCGGGGGCCTGCGGAAGTGGGTTGCGCAGCACGGGCATCGCTCGAGCCTCCGGGCCAGGGCCACGGTGAGCTTCCGACGCATGGTGGCGATGGAGTTCGGCACGTGCCGCTCCGGTCGGATCGGAGGCGCCGCGGGGGCGGTAACCCGTGGGAAGGCCAATCGCCGTGAGCTTCGGGGCGGCAGATCCTGAGGGGGGAATCCTCACCCGTTCGACGATCAGGAAGCCAGAGGCCGCTATGCACAAACTGGCATGGTGGTGGAAGCCGCGCCAGCCGCGCCCCT
Organism: Pseudomonadota bacterium; assembly: GCA_030777385.1. Taxonomy (GTDB): domain Bacteria; phylum Pseudomonadota; class Alphaproteobacteria; order Rhizobiales; family Beijerinckiaceae; genus Microvirga. Next base: position 1,452 of record JALYFY010000672.1, read on the forward strand.
CCTCGTGCCCGAGCCCGAGTTCCTGCTTGAGCGCTTGGTAGTCGCGCTCAATGCGCCACCTGAGCTTGGCGAGGTCGACCATGCGCGCGAAGCCAATGTTCTCCGGCAGGGTCGAGAGCCAGTATTGGGTGGGCTCCTTCTCGCCCTCAGGCCACGCGATCAAGAGCCATTCCTTCGGGCGCAACTCGCCCAGCCAGTAATCGCGATGAGCGGCGCGCACCCGCACTCTTGCAAAGCGCGAGGTGAGCCGATCGGCTGCGCTCTCCCGCCAGGAGATCGCGGTCCACGCCTCCGGCTCAAGAGCAAGCGCCAGCGCCTTGACCGAGGTTGGCTGGTGCTCGTTATCCCGGCGCATCAGCTTGGGTGGTCGTCCCCGGCCGGACCAGGGCTTGGGCGGCAGCGGCGCACGGCCCTGTGCCCAAACCGAGGTGTTTGACCCGATCCCCGCAATGTAGCTGAGCCCGAGTGTGGTGAGGCCGGTGCGCAGCTGCGTATCGCTGCCATAGCCGGCGTCCATGAAGATGACCCCGCGCGGCAGGCCGGCCTCGGCAGCCACACGGATCTGATCGAGCGCGATCTCGGGCTTGGTCTGGAAGGTGATCTCCGCGGGCACGCCCGCCGTCTGGCGCCGCACCGGATCGTCAGCCCACTCCTGCGGCAGGTACAGGCGGTAAGCAACGGGCAGGCTGGCCGTGTGATTGGCGAGCGAGAGCGTCACCGCCACTTGGCAGACCGTATGTTCGTTGCCGGCGGAGGTGGCTCGTCCCCACGATGCGACGAGCGAGTGTTGTTCCGGATGGGCCGGCGCCGAGCCTCCCGCACAAGGGACGAGCCATGCCGCCGAAAAGCAAAGTGTTTGTCGGTCTGGATACATCCAAGCTGAAGATCACGGTTGCCTTAGCCGAGGAAGGCCGCCAGGGCGAGGTCCGCTTCCTCGGCGAGATCGACAACACGCCCGAGGCCGTGCGGCGTCTGGTCCACAAGCTGGCGAGCCGGCATGGCGAACCGCTGTTCTGCTACGAGGCTGGTCCGACCGGCTATGGCTTGCAGCGCCAGATCTCGGCTCTCGGGCATGAGTGTGCCGTCATCGCGCCCTCACTGATCCCGAAGCACCCCGGTGAGCGTGTGAAGACCAACCGCCGG
>JALYFY010000673.1 GCA_030777385.1 Pseudomonadota bacterium
CGCTGGGCGCTCGCCCAATCCGCGACGGAATCGCGACTGGCCGCGGCCTGACCTCCAGCCTCGCGGATGGCAGCAGCCGCCTCTTCTGCTGCGGAGGCGTTCTCGGTCTCTCCGGTGAGTGTGACGCCCACATCGTTGATGACTACGCTCGCGCCCGACTTGGCGAGTCCTTCCGCAATCGCGCGCCCGACGCCCTGGCCTGCGCCCGTGACGATGGCAACCTTGCCTTCCAGCATCCCTGGCATGGTGGTTTCCTCCTTTTATCTCAAATTGTTGCTGCGGAGCCGAGGATCGCCGTCGCCTGACTGGAGAGAACGCCCCCATTGGCGTGGGCGAGGGCGATTTCGGCTCCCTGAACCTGCCGTGCACCGCAGACGCCACGCAACTGCTCCACGGCTTCGATGATCGTGAACAGGCCGTACATCCCCGGATGATTGCACGAGAGGCCACCGCCATTGGTGTTCACCGGCAGATCACCGCCGGGCGCGATAGATCCGCTCGAAATGAAGGCTCCGCCTTCGCCCTTAGGGCAGAAGCCGAGATCTTCAAGAAATAGAAGCGTGGTGATCGTGAAGGCGTCATAGACCATCACATGGTCAATATCAGCTGGGCCGACGCCAGCCATCGCATAGGCCCTGCGGCCCGATTCCACAGCCGCCGTGGTGGTGAGATCCGACATGGCGGCGATCTGTCTGTGACTGACGGCGACGCCGGTTCCCAGAATATAGGCGGGCTTCTTGGCAAGATCCTTGGCCCGGTCGGCCCGCGTGACCACAAGGGCCGCGCCGCCATCGGTGACGAGGCAGCAATCCGCCCGCGTGATAGGATCGCTCACCATGCGCGAGGACAGGACTTCGTCGCGGGTCAAAGGCCCCCGGGCAAAGGCGTCCGGATTGAGATTGGCCCAGGCCCGGGCGGCGAGAGCCACGTCGGCGAGGCTCTCGCGCGTGGTGCCGAACTCGTGCATGTGCCGCGCGGCGGAAAGCGCATAGCTCGAAATCGGGTAGCGGGGCTTGTAGGGAGTTTCGTAAGGCTGCGGATCAGGCATGGAGACGAGCCGCCCGCCCGCACTGAGCTGGTTGGAGCCGTAGCAGATCAGCGCCACGTCGCAAAAACCGTTCTCCAGGGCGGCAATGGCGCTCTGCAGGTGGAACAGGAACGAGGCCCCGCCCACCATGGTGCCGTCCGCGTGCCGGATGGAGATGCCGAGACGCTCGGCCACATTGAGGACCGGTAGGCCAGAAGAGGAGATGGCGCAGAAGAGGCCGTCCACATCCTTCAGGCCAAGCCCGCAATCCTCCAGCGCAAGGATTGCCGCTTCCTGCAACTGATCGAAGGGAGAGCGCCCTGGTGCGTTCCAGCGCTTGGTGTTGCCGATGCCCGCGATGGCGGCGCTGCCGCGAAGAGGATGGTTCATGAGGCGTCTCCCTCGGTGGGAACGAACACGACCATGGGCTCCGGATCGCGGACAATCCGCGCCTCGACCGTCATGCCGATATGAACCACACCGGGGTCAATTCCCTCCACGCGGCTCATCATGCGTGCACCCTCTGCAAGATCGACAAGGGTGACGTTGTAGCTGCCTTCGCGCTCGCGTACCGTGGTGGAAGAATAAACCTTGCCTCGTCCGGATGCCTCCTTCCACAGGAGGTCCGGCGAGCCGCAGGATGCGCAGACAAGAGCGGCCGGAAAGCGGCAGGTTCCGCATTCCCGGCATTGCTGCAACAGAAAACGCCCCTCCGCCAGGGCGGAGCGCCAAATCTCATCCGGTCCCGGGCCGTCGAAGCGAGAATCGGTGCTCATGGAGCGCTCATGGGCTGGGGCTTGGCAAACCAGAGGTCGAAGCCAATAGCCTCTTTCAGGGGTAGTTCACCCGCGGCCTTGATGGCCCGCTTGAGGCGCCGTCCGATGCCGTCTCCAAGCACGGCCTCAATCTCCTGAATACGAGCGTCAGGATTGCTTGCGTGGACCGCGAGTCCATGATCCACGAAGCGCGCGAGGGGGTCTGCCGATGGATCGAAGATAATGGCAGCCGTCCACGTCGAGCCGAGTCTGTGATGAAGCAGGGGGGCGAGCCCAGGGCTCGTGCGCCAGTCACCACCCGTGCTCGTCTCAGGTCCGAGGACCATATGGTCGGCCGCCAGCATGAGCGCAAGGCCGCGCGGGCCGACGAGACCGGTGGGCCGGGCGAAGACGGGAAGCGGGCAATCG
>JALYFY010000674.1 GCA_030777385.1 Pseudomonadota bacterium
CCTCGTCCCCAACAGCAACGGGCCTCAGGAACTCCATGGCCTGGATGGACACCGTGGCAACGCGCCCGCCGGAAACCTGAGCGGCAAACGTGCCGCCGGCCAGATCCATTTGCGACAGGGTCCAGCCGCCGAAGATGTCACCGCTCGGATTAGTGCCCCGCGGCATCGCCACGGTCCGCAGGTGCGGACCGTCAGGTGCGTCAGGGGGCCAGTCAGTCATGTGCGTGCCTTTCCGCTAAAGGGCCGGTGCGTGTTGGCAGGCATCGCAAGCTCCAGATGGGAACCCAGGCGAGCCGCCTTCGAGCCCGGCAGGCCCTTTCCGTCAGGATCGGGCCTGCACCTTGACGCTTATGGCTTTTTATCGGCCGTGCCGGTCCGGCTGACACCTGTGCCGCGCTCATCCTCGACATCGACCTCGGTGCGACGAACCGTATCCGAGATCGTCTCCGTGCGCTGCTCGGCATCCTTGTGGATGACGACCTCCTCGACGACGCGCGCTTCCTTGGAGACCACTGCCTCCTCGCTGCGCTCCTCCATCTCAATGGTGCGCTCCTGGAAGGGATCGCCGCCGATCGTGCCTGCCTGCGTGGCGCCCGACACGGGGCGCCGTTCGACATCAACATGCTCCTGGCGCAGGCTCACCTGTTCGCTCACCGGAGTCTCGACCACGTAGGACCGGATGCGAACGCGGCCGTGGCTCACGTCACGCTTGCCGACGGTGAGATGCTCCTCGGCAACCGGGATCACCTCATCCCCTCCCGAGACGCGCTCCGAGGACGCGCTCGTTGCGGCTGCTCCCAGTGCGGATCCGGTGTTCGGGGTCGTGCCGGAGGTGCCAGTCATTCCTGTGGTGAGGTTGGCCGTTTCACCCGACATCACACCTGCCGTCGACGAGGTCGACCAGCCTTCGGAGCGCCAGGCACTGGCCCTCTCGTCGATATCGATCGTGCCCTCGTCGTCGAGAATGTCGATCACCCGCTCGTAGTCGGCCTCGCTGGCGCTCACAGACACCAGGTACCCGCCGCGGCGCAGTCCTTCGGCATAGGTGTGGCGATCCTCGTCAGGCAGGAACAGATCACGCAATGTGCTCCACAGGCTGTTGCTGGCCTCCGGAAACGACTGAGCGCCCCCGCCATGGGAGGTGCCGCTATCCTGCTCGCTGGCGGTCAGGCGGATGCCGTCACGGGCAACGCCCGCCGCATGGAGGCGGCTGATGGCCTCCTCCGCATCGGTGCGGCTGTCGAAGAAGGCCGTCACCAGCCTCTGGCTCGTGGATCCTGTAGTCGCTCCGGAACTCATGGGATGTCACCTTCTGTAGGGCTTGTGGGGAGCCACCCATAAGGCAAGGACGCTGACGTGGCTCAATTGCAGCGTCTTCGGCAGGCACGAACCTGTCTCGCTCCGGCCCTGAAACATACGGACCCTGATTTTAGGGTTCAAATCGAACCAGAGGCGCTATCCTGGACAGGCGCCATCCGGTTCCTGGCGTTTCGCCGTCCCTTAGCCGTGACCGCGATTTTGGTGGTTGTTGTCTACGTCCTTGTTCGCTTGGCCTTGGCCCTGCGTCTTGGGAACGCCGCCGCCTCCGTCACCTTTGTGACCACCCTGGTGCCCGGCATCCTTGCTGTGGCCTTTCGGAACAGCTTCGTCGCTTCGGTCGGGCACGTGGCCCTTCTGCTTCTCGCTGCGGTTGTTGTGGTTTCGTGAGGTCATCGACAGCTCCTATGATCCACACCAAACGCCAGGATCGGGAGCACAGTTCCGGAAAGCGCTGCATGCTGCGACCCATTGCGAGCATGGGCAACAAGCCATATCCTCGGCCCGGCGGGAACGCTTGGTGAAACCTCAGGAATTGTACAGCCAGCCTAGGGATCGCCCAAGCTAGGTTGAAGGCCTCATTCATGCTGGAAGGCAAGGCAGTGGCAGGAAGCGCTAGAGATGATGCCAGCCGCTCTGGGAGCCGTTGGAGGATAGCGGCCTGGGGCATTGCAGCGTTCCTGCTGCTGCTCCCCCTGGTCGCGATGCAGTTCACGGATGAGGTGAATTGGGACGAGACGGATTTCGTTGTCTTCAGCGCCATGCTGGCCGTTGCTTGCGGCACCTTCGAGCTGTCGGTCAGGATGACCGGCAATGCCCTGTATCGCGCTGCCGTCGGAGTCGCGGTCGTGGCAGCCTTCATCCTCGTCTGGATCAACCTTGCCGTCGGCATCATCGGGAGCGAGGATAATCCCGCCAACTTGATGTATGGCGGCGTGCTTGCCGTCGCGATCATCGGCGCCGTCATCGGGCGTTTCCAGCCGCTTGGAATGGCGCACGCGCTGCTTGCAACCGCGCTCGCTCAGGCGTCGGTCGGCGTGATTGCTCTGATCGCGGGATTGGGCTCGACGGCACCGAGCTTTCCGGAGGCTATCGTGGTCCTGTCCGGGTTCTTCGCCGTGCTGTGGCTCATCTCGGCCTGGCTGTTTCGCAAAGCGGCATACCGGACCGGCTCCGGCGGCTGAGAGGAGGCTGCGAGTCCCTGACAAGCACGCTTCATTCCGTTCAGCCCCAACACCATCCTGTCACACTTGCTTGTCACACTTGCCCGGCATGATCCTCTCATTCCTGCGCAGGCAGAAGGAGAACCGCGATGGCAACGGAGCGCTTTACCGAGGCGGAGATTACAGCCCGGGCCCGCCAGCTCGCCGATGAGCAGGGGCCCGGCTGGGAGGCCGTCGTGGCGGGGGAGCGGGTCGGGAAAGACACCGCTGAGCTCAGGTACTGGCGTGATCTCGCGCTCAAGGAGCTTGAGGCCGAGACGATGACGACCCTCGAAATCGAGGCTGACACCCCGAAGACGGTTGGGCTCGATTAGCACAGCGACTGAGAACCATACGCGCCAACAGAACCCATGAAACGTCCCGTTCACACGGCAAGAAACTGTCGATCCGATACTCTCCTCGACCTCAACGGTGCCCTATGAACGAACACGGCGAAGATTGGCGCTCCAAGCTCGAAGAGGAGGCCGTCACCGGCATATTACCTGATGATCTCGACCGTGCCCATGAGCCCGGCCGGGGACGAGAGGCCAATAGCCCAGGGGAGATCCCGGCCCGCGGCTGGGCGGACATTCTCTGGCGCATGCTCTGGGGGATTTCGGAGGATCGTATCCTGTCGACCTCAGGCGGGGTCGCTTTCTTTGCCCTCCTGGCTGTTTTCCCGGCGATTGCGACAATCGTCTCGCTCTACGGGCTCTTTGCCGACACCAGCACGATCAGGGGACACCTGTCCCTTCTCGCCGGCATTCTGCCCGGCGGCGTTCTGGACCTCATCGGTGACCAGATCTCACTGATCACCGCCCAGGGCAGCGACACGCTGAGCATTGCCTTCATCACCGGCTTTCTTGTGGCGCTCTGGAGCGCGAATTCGGGGGTAGCAGCCCTCTTCGACGCGCTCAACGTCGTCTATGGCGAGAAAGAAAAGCGCAGCCTGCTGCGCTTCTACGCCACAACGTTCCTGCTCACGCTCGGCTTGATCGGCTTCATCATTCTGGCCATCGGCGCGGTGGTGGTCGCGCCGGTCATCGTCACCTTCGTAGGCTTGGCCACCCCGGTCGAACGGCTCCTGGCCATCCTGCGCTGGCCGATCCTTCTGGTGGTCGTGGGGATGTGGCTTGCCGTCATCTACCGCTACGGTCCAAGCCGTCGCGATCCGAAATGGCGCTGGGTGACCTGGGGCAGCGTCATGGCGGCCGTGCTTTGGCTTGGGGCTTCGATGCTGTTCTCCTGGTACGTCGCCAACTTCGACAGCTACAACAAAACCTACGGCTCGTTGGGTGCCGGCGTTGGCTTCATGGTTTGGATCTGGTTGTCGGTGGTGATCGTCCTGCTTGGTGCAGATCTCAATGCCGAGATGGAGCACCAGACGGCTCGCGACAGCACGAACGGCCCTGCCAAGCCCCTTGGCTCCCGCGGCGCCAACATGGCGGATCACATCGGTGCGTCACACGCCTGACGCGGGCGGGAATGATGGCGCCGATCAGGCGGTCGGCGCTGTCTTGTAATAGGCATCCACCTTGGCGCCGTACTCGTCATCCGTGAACGGATCCTCGTCAGCCCCATAACGCGGAGCATCGACGAGCCGATCCTTGTCGATGTCGACCACATAGCCACCGAGCTGCGTGTCATAGGTCAGCGCCCGCCAGGGCAATGGGTGATAGCTCTCGCCGATCCCGAGAAAGCCGCCGAAGCTCATGACCACATAGGCGACCTGGCCTGAGATCTTGTCGACCATGAAGTTGTACACGGTCCCGAGCTGCTCTCCGGTTCGGTTGAACACGGGCGTGCCCTCAACCTTGCTGGAGGCGATCAGGCGCCGCGTCTCGTCGATAGCCACGCCTTCGGCCGATGGATCGAGCTCCATCGAGCCGGGCTCGCGAATCTGTCTCTCGTCTGGCAGCGTCGTCGGCATAGCACCCTCCTGTAGAAGCAACGCAGGGGCTGGACGGCTGTTCCGGCAGGGCTCCTTTCGGCCGAGAGCATGCTGCTCTTCAGCAACTTTCGAGACAAATCTGGGCAAACACAGTTGCGCCGATAGGAAGGCTACGTAGAATACCTCAAGGCAAAGCACCGGGAACAGGCGCAGCCATGGCTGGGGACTAGCCGGGAGGAAGTGCATGTCTTCGATCACGAGACGCGGTTTTGTCGCGTCGGCGTCCACCGTACTTGCAAGCTCGATCATCGGACTGAAACCAAGTTTATCGCAGGCCAACTATCCCAGTCGGCCGATAACGCTCATCTGCCCATGGGGGGCAGGCGGCGGCACCGATGCAACGGCGCGCATCATTGCGCAGGTGATGGAGCAGAAGCTCGGTCAGCCCGTCAATGTGGTGAACCGAACCGGCGGAAACGGGGTGGTCGGACATACGGCCATTTCAACCGCAACACCGGACGGCTACACGATCGGTCTGCTCACGGTCGAAATTGCCATGATGCATTGGCAGGGGCTGACGGATCTGACGCCGAAAAGCTACACGCCCCTGTCGCTGATGAACGTCGACGCGCCGGCCATTCAGGTCAAGGCGGACAGCCCCTACAAGACCATCAACGAACTCGCCGAGGCCATCAAGGCGGCGCCTCCCGGCAAGCTGAAAGCTTCGGGAACCGGCCAGGGCGGCATCTGGCACCTGGCCCTCGTGGGATGGCTGCAGTCCCTTGGCCTTCAGCCCAATCATGTGGCCTGGGTGCCCTCGAACGGTGCCGCGCCAGGAATGCAGGATTTGGCCGCCGGCGGGATCGACATCGTGCCCTGCTCGCTCCCCGAAGCCCGGCCGATGATCGACGCCGGCAGGGCCAAGAGCCTTGCCATCCTGGCCTCTGAACGGAATCCGCAATTTCCGAACGTGCCGACGCTCAACGAGCAGATGGGTTCCCATAAGTCGGTTGGAGTGTGGCGCGGCATCGCCGGCCCCAAGGGGCTCCCGGCAGAAGTTCAGGACAGATTGGTCACCGTGCTCAAGGAGGTTTACGATTCCAAGGAGTACAAGGACTTCATGAGCAGCCGGGGCTTCGGAACGCAATGGGCCGAGAAAGCCGCATTCGGTCAATTCATGGATGAGTCCGACCGGCAGATGGGCGAGGCCATGAAGGCCGCAGGCTTGGCGAAGGCGTAGACAGAGCCACCTCCAACTGCCCGGGCGCCGTTGCTTCGGCAGAGGCGCCCGGCTTCCATCGTGTTCATCTGCCGGAAGAGACACCTGTCCATGCGCCTGTCCGACCGCGTCACCGGTTCATTCGTCGCCACCTTGGGCGTGCTGGCCACCTATGGCGGCTCACAGTTTCCTCCGGTGCCGGGCCAGGATGTCGGACCGAGCGTGTTCCCGATGGTGATCGGCGTAGGCCTCATCCTATGCGGGCTCATGATCGCCCTCGGGATCGGGCACAGCTTCGAAGACGAGGCCGAGGCAGACCTCGCCGCCGTCCAGGGGCCGTCACAGCAGGCGCCGCCCGCAGAGCCTCTGACGCATAGGCTTCGTGCCTTGCTGCCGCCGGGCCTGCTTCTGTTCTACGTGTATGCGGCGGACCGGATCGGGTTTGTGCCAACCGCGGCTATCATGATTTTCGCCTCGGCCCTCGCCTTCGGGGCCAAGCTGCGCGTGGCCCTTCCGCTTGCAGTGCTGGCCCCGATCGCAATCCATCTGATCTTCTACAAGCTCCTGCGCGTCCCATTACCTCCCGGCCTTCTGCCGATGCCCTGGTGACCATGAACGAACTCGTTGAAGCCTTTCGCCTCGTCCTCGCGCCCGACGTGCTGATCGCAATCCTGCTGTCGTCGATCTATGGCCTCGTCGTCGGATCGCTGCCGGGCCTGTCGGCCACGATGGCGACGGCACTGCTGGTGCCGGTGACGTTCTATCTCTCGCCCATCGCTGCAGTCGCGTCGATCATCGCGGCATCCGCCATGGCAATCTTCTCAGGCGATATTCCGGGCTGTCTGCTCCGCATTCCCGGGACCCCCGCCTCGGCCGCCTACACGGACGAGGCCTATGCCATGACCCGCAACGGTCAGGCGGAAGTTGCTCTTGGAGCAGGCCTTTGGTTCAGCGCTCTGGGCGGGATCGCAGGGACGATCTCGCTCGTCGTGATGGCTCCTGTGCTTGCGGAACTGGCGCTGAACTTCTCGACCTACGAATATTTCTGGCTCGCCTTCCTCGGCCTGATGTGCGCCACCTTGGTGGCGCGGTCATCCCCGGTAAAAGCAATCGCAAGCATGCTCATCGGGCTTCTCGTTGCCTGTATCGGAATGGAAAACCCAGGCGGCGTGCCCCGCTTCACGTTCGGGATCGCGGAGCTCCTTGGCGGCATCGAACCTATTCCGGCTCTGGTCGGCGTCTTTGCCGTATCGGAGGTGATCCGCGCCATCGTGTCACCTGAGCCACCTCCCCTGCCGCGTCGCAAGTTTGGAAGCATCCTGGCCGGTCAACTCGCCCTCACCCGCAAATACTGGCGGCAGATGACCCGGGGCAACATTGTCGGCATCATCATCGGGGTTCTGCCGGGCGCAGGCGCAGATATGGCGGCCTGGGTCAGCTATGCGATGTCGAAGCGGTTCTCCAAGGAACCGAAGAAGTTCGGCACCGGGCATCCGGAAGGGCTTGTCGAGGCGGGAGCGAGCAACAATGCGAGCCTGGCAAGCGGCTGGGTGCCGGCGCTGTTGTTCGGAATTCCCGGAGACACCATCACGGCAATCGCCATCGGGGTCCTGTACATGAAGGGGCTCAATCCTGGCCCGACTCTCTTCACCGAGAGAGCTTCGAGCATGTATGCGCTCTATATCATCTTCATTCTCGCCAACATCATCATGATCCCCCTTGGCATCGTCATGATCCGTGCGGCGAGCTCCATCCTGCGCGCTCCTCGCGCAACGATCATGCCGGTGATCCTGGTTTGCTGCGCCGTGGGAGCCTTTGCGACCGGCAACAACCTGTTTGCCGTCATCCTGGTCGCAGCTTTCGGCGTCATCGGCTATGTGATGGAGAGTAACGGCTTTCCGGTCGCCGCGATGGTGCTTGGCATCGTGATGGGCACCATGGTCGAGCAGAGCTTTGTCACGTCGCTGATCAAATCAGACGGGAGCCTGCTGCCCTTCTTCGAGCGACCCGTTTCCGCTGTCTTGGCAGCGATGACGATTTCCGCCTTGCTGTGGCCGGCCTTCATCTGGTCCTGGAAGCGCCTTCGCCTACGGCAGCAGGAGCATGCGTTGTAAGGATTAGATGTGAGGTTGAACGGCCATAGGTCTTTTCGGACCCGGGCTCATTGAGCGCCGGGTCCTCTCGTTCAATCGGCTATCGCAGTGCCTCGCTCCATAAATCGTGGAAACACTCAGGTGTTGGCCCGCCTCCGCCTGCAGCCTATTGAGCAGCTCTCTTCATCGGCTCAGAAGGCTCTTCAGCGGCTGGGGTTATCTCCGGGGAAACGGCGCTTTCCTTCGTTCCTTTCAGGAGACCGGATGTCTCAAGCGAGCGGCTGAGAGCAACGATGACTTCGTCGGCAGCGGAGATGTTGCTCGCGTGAGTGGCTTGCCTGGATTGGTCCAGCATATCGAGAACAGCCTCAACATGCTGGCTTGAGAGCGGCACGTCCACAGCTGCCTGCACGCCGTTCAATGCGATGAACCGCCACTCATAGGCATACTCAGCGGTCACCTCGGGCCCGAACCAAAAGGGGATCTCGAAGGCTTCTGGCTGTGAGGCATCGCTGAATTCAACCGTGATGAGATCGACGCTGCTGGGATACACCACCCGGTCAAGCCGTAGCTTGAAGCTTGACCCGCTTTGCGCGGGCAAATGGAGGCGGTCGTAGGAGATCTGCCCCATGCACATGCCAAAGAGAGCCTCGGCGTGCTCCCGCGGAAGCGGGGCCAGCTTCTCCAACAACTCCCCTGCCGGATCGTCCACCGACAGGACGAAGTGAGCTTGATTGGCCTCCAGCCTGATAAATTGATCTTTGCCAGGTTGTGACGAGAGATAGCCCTCGACAATCTGACGGTCGACGCCTCGCTCTCTGGAAATCAGGCGGGCGAGACACGGAGCAACAAGGAAGCGGCGAGAATTCTTCATGAAAGCACCTGCAGAACAACAGAAATCTAGACCCCCAGATTCATCCTCTGCTCCAACCTGTTTACAAACGATTAGCGCAATACTTTCCTACACTGAGCCAAGTTACCTAAAAGCGCACAGATGAAAGCCGCAGGCTTCAGCCAATTCAAGAGAACATCGAAGCTTGCGAGGCGCCTCTCTCTTCAGAAGGGCCGCAACCGATCAAGGTGTCGTTCCTCACCGACGCGGCATTTATGGCGAAGCGCTATGCACAACCACAGCAGCCTAGTTGGACGGAGCAGGCACGCGCCGGCCTGCAACCAGACTCAACGAGGCGATAGCCAGCAAAGAGCAGATCGTCATGATCACGATCAGCGGCCACACTGTCGAACCCAGTGTCGCGCCGACGATGGGAGCGACAAGCGCGCCAAACCCGATCTGAAAGCTTCCCGACAACCCTGCAGCGGCGCCCGCCAGATCCGGCTTCACGCTCACGGCACCGGCAATGCCGCTCGGCAGCACCAGCCCGTTGGCCACACCGATGAAAAGCATCGGCCCGAACAAGGCCGCGGGATAGAGGAAGCCTGAAGCGATCAAAGCAGCCATCGCCGCAATGCTGACCAGAGACAGGAGCGTGCCTGCCAGGATCATCCGGTTCGGTCCCATCCTGCCTGCTATCCGGCCGGTGGCGAAGTTGCCCAGGATATAGCCGCAGGGCACCATGGCAAAATAGAACCCGTACTCCGCCGGGCTGCGCCCCAGCAGTTCGATCATCACGTATGGGGCGCCGGCCAGAAAGGAGAAAAACATGGCCGACACGAAGCTGGTCACCAGGGTGTATCCCCAGAACTGGCGGGACCGAAACAGGCTCCCGTAGCCCCGCAGCAGTTCGTCGGCAGGCTCCCCCGAGGCGCGACCATGGTTCGTCTCGGGCAGGCGCCAATAGGCGAACAGGAGAGCAAGCCCGCCGAACCCGATCAGAAAGGCGAAAGAGGCGCGCCATCCGAAGAACGTTTCGAGCAGGCCGCCGATGGTGGGTGCAATCATGGGAGCGACCGCCATGCCCATGGTGACGTAAGCAATCATGCTCGCCACCTGATTGCGGCCGTAGAGATCGCGAACGATTGCGCGGCTCAGGGTGATCCCTGCGCAGCCTCCTATCGCCTGCACGATGCGGCCGAAAATCAGCACGCCGATGCTCTGAGCCGAGAGGCAGATGGCCGAGCCGGCCACGAAGACTAGGAGGCCGGTCAGAAGCACGGGCCTTCGCCCGAGCCGGTCGGACAGCGGCCCGATGATCAGCTGTCCTACCGCCATCGCGCCGAGATAGAGCGACAGGGTCAGCTGAATGGTCGTGAAATCGACGCCAAGCGCCCGCGCCATCCCGGGCATGGAAGGCAGGTACATGTTGATGCCCAGAGGGCTCACGGCGGAGACAGCGATGAGCAGCGCAATGAAGCCAGGCTTCACGATGGGCTGAGCCGCTGCGTTAGGGGTGTAGTTCATGATCTTGGGATCGCTTCCGGAAATGCCCGTCGACAGCTTGGCAGTTGAGACGCCTTATTGCACAAGCTAGGTCGTTTGTGTGGGCATGACAGTGCTTTGTCTCCGTAACCGGCGCAAGACTGCTATGCGCGGATCGCACCCAAGGAGGGATGCTGCGCCGAGGGCGGCATGCTCGCCCTGGATCAGAACCGATGGTCTGGCGACACGGACGGTATCGCGGGGCTCTGCTCAACGGTTCTTTCACTTGCGGTTATGTCACTTGCGGTTCGGTCACTTGGCGCAGGCTGGGGTGGGAGGCTTGTCTGACCGCCCGCAAGGCGCTTCTCCAGGGCAGCGACCTGCCGCGCCAAGTTGTCGATGGCTGCTTTGAGAGCAAGAACGTCGGCTGCATCCGGAATGGTCGACACCGAAGCCGCCTGGGAGCTGACCGGCGCGACACGGCTGCTGTCCGTCTCGTCGGCAAAGGACGGCTCCAGCCTTTTCTTGCGGGGCGACAAAAGTCGACGGAACGCCTGCCAGATCAGCCAGAGCACACACGCAGCCAAGAAGAGGGCGAGCAGCGTCGCCGGCAGACTATCGAACATGGTTGCTGTCATCCTTGTGCGTGTTGATGAAGGTATCAGCCAATGCCACAGCAACGCTCATCGTTCCGGAGCCGGGCCACGGGGCGCTCACAACGAAATGAGAGCATGGGCCCCACATCGTGTATATCGTTTCCCGACCAAAGGCAGGTAAGCGCTCATGTTCTCCTCCCCATTGCTGCTCGGGGCAATCGCCATCGAAGGCTACGCGGTTCTTGCGGTGGAACTCCTCGCCATCCGTCAGCTCACCCCCTATGTAGGCAATGCGACCGACACGGTCGCCATCGTGATCGCCGCGGTCCTGCTTCCCCTCGCCTTCGGCTACGAGGCGGGCGGCCGTGCCAGCTTCACGCCCGGCGACGAAGCGGGCGTCCGCCGGCAGCTCACCCGAAACCTGCTGATCGCAGCCCTGGTTCTCAGCTTCGGGCTGTCCCACCCGTTCCTGGCCGCCTTCTTCCAGGTCCTCGATGGCCTTGGGCTCACGCATCGCCTGGTTCAGGCAGCCGTTCATACCTCCCTGTTCCTGGTCTACCCGGTCTACCTCCTGGGCCAGACCATTCCGCTGGTCGCCTATTGCTCCACCGGCGCCAATCTGCCCCGATCGACGGGTCTGATGCTCTTCCTGTCCACCCTCGGGTCGTTCCTGGGCTCGGTGGTGTCGACCCTTGTGTTCATGACCTTCTTGGGCGTCCACATAACGGTGGCGTTGACCCTCGTGCTCCTGGTGGCGCTTGCCGCGCTGATCGGCTGGCGGATGGAGGGCCGCAAAGGGCTGCTTCTCACAGCCGCAGTGCTCGGCCTCTACATCGTAGCTGTCAACAGTCCCGCAGCGGTCAGGGCCTATGGCATCGTCAGCAACAATCTCTACAGCGAGGTTCGCATCGTCACCAATCCGGCCGAGAACAGCCGCCTTCTGGTGATCAACAACAGCCCGTCGTCCAAAGTCGCGGCCAATCCGGAGCACCGCTTCGTCTACCTGAAGTTCATCGAGAGGGAGGTGCTCGGAAAGCTCGACGCGACGAGGCCCCGCCGCATCCTAGTGATCGGGGCCGGAGGGTTCACCATCGGCCTCGAGGATCGCTTTCACGCCTACACCTATGTGGACATCGACCCTGCCCTGCGGGAGGTGAGCGAAGAGCATTTCCTGCGCCAGCCTCTGACGCCGAACAAGACCTTCGTGCCGGAGTCCGCCCGCGCCTTCCTGCGCCGCAACACGCAAACCTACGATGTTGTCGTGCTCGATGCCTTCACCAACCGGATCAACCTGCCGCCGGACCTTGTCACCCGCGAGGCATTTGCGGCCGTGAGACAAGCTGTGGCTCCGGACGGCCAGGTGATCATGAACATCATCACGTCACCTACTTTTGCAGACAGGTTCAGCCGCAGCATCGATGCAACGATCCGCAGCGTGTTTCCCTTCGTCACCCGCCAGGTACTGCCTCAAACCCAGAGCGGCAGCGTGGCGAGCGTGCTCTACCTTGCAGGCAGGCTCGAGAACGAGCCGCACGACATCTACACGGACGACCGCAATCGCTCGTTCCTGGATCATTGACGCGGGGAAGGGACATCGGGAAAGGCTTCGGGCTCACCCTTCAGGCGGGCGGAGGCCCGACGAATTCGACGTTGTAGCGGGATGCGATTTCCAGGATTTGAGGCATATCCCGTGAGGGATGGAGCCCCCGGCTCTCCGCCTCGATAAAGAACCCCTCCGCACCACCGGGGGTCATCGTGATAAGAAGCTGGCCGTCGCTGCTGCCCACATTCTTGAAGGTGTGCGGAGCCCCCTTGGGGATCAGGACCGTGTCACCGTCGCTCAGGTCCTGAACCTCGCCCGCGCACCAGAAGCGGAACCGGCCGGACAGGATGCGGAACATCTCCTGCTCCCCATGATGCACATGCATCGGC
>JALYFY010000675.1 GCA_030777385.1 Pseudomonadota bacterium
ATCCAGGCCTACACGGCCTCCAAGCACGCGCTCGTGGGCCTGACGAAGCAACTCAGCTTCGAGCTCGGCCCCTTCGGCGTCACGGTGAACAGCGTGGCGCCCGGCTTCGTGCTGTCGAACCCCGCCACCCAGCGGCAGTGGGAGAGCTATGGACCCGAGGGTCAGGCGCGCCTCGTGGAGAGCATCCATACGCGCCGCCTCGGGCACCCGCAGGACATCGCCAATACGGTGATGTTCCTGGTCTCCGACGCGGCATCCTGGGTATCGGGACAGATCATTTCCGTCGATGGCGGGCGTTCCTGATCCCGCTTCGAGCCAACCGACTTTCATGAATAGGATTGAGAACACCATGGACGACATCGGTAGCCAGCCCTGGACCTGGGACGAGCAAACCTGGCGCGGCAAGGTGGATCATGTGCGCGCCGGACGCTCCATGAAGCCGGCGCGGTGGAAGAATGGCGCCCGCTGCGCCGTCGCCCTCTCGTTCGATTCGGACCACGAGACCAACGAGCTGCGCGACGGCGGCAAGTCCATCGGCCGCATGTCGCAAGGCCAGTATGGCAATCGCCAGGGCGTGCCGCGCATTCTCAATGCGCTTGCCAAGCACGACGCGAAGGCAACCTTCTTCGTCCCGGCCGTCGCCGCCCTCCTCTACGAGGACGAGCAGCGTCGGGTCGTAGCCGAGGGTCACGAGATCGGCATTCATGGCTGGATCCACGAACTCAACAGCCAATTGCCTTATGAGATCGAACGCGACCTGATGTTCCGTGCAACGGACACCCTGGAGCGGATCACGGGCGTACGCCCCGTAGGCCTGCGCACCCCCTCCTGGGACTTCAGCCCCACCACCCTGCGGATTGAGCGCGAGCTGGGCCTTCTGTATGACTCCTCGCTCATGGCCGACGACGATCCTTATGAGCTGCTCGAACATGGCGAGCCCACGGGCATCGTCGAGCTGCCGGTGGAGTGGATTCGCGACGACGCGGTGTATTTCAACATGCACCGCTTCAATGGCCTTCGTCCGCACACGCCGCCGACCGCCGTCTACGACATCTTCTTCCGCGAATTCGAACGGGCCTATGAGGAGGGCGGGCTCTTCCTGCTCACCATGCACCCGCACGTGACCGGCTACCGTTCGCGCATCTGGATCCTGGAGAAGCTCTTGGAGGAGATCACCCGGCGCTCGGATGTGTGGATCGCAACCCATGCGGAGATCGCGGCTTTCGTGAAAGCGGAATGCCCCTGATGGAACACCCTGCCCGCGCCCGTGACGCCGGCTTTGCCTGCGGCAGCCTGCCTGCAGGTGCGCTCAACAGCATCGCGGATGTTCCGGGCGTGCGCGTCGGCCACCGCACTCTCGTGCATGGCAGCATCCGCACGGGCGTGACGGCGGTGGTGCCGCATGGGGGCAATCTCTACCGCGAGAAGCCGGTCGCGGCCGTTCATGTCCTTAACGGCTTCGGCAAGAGCGCAGGCTTGGTGCAGGTGGAGGAACTGGGCACCATCGAGACGCCCATCCTTCTCACCAACACCCTCTCGGTCGGCACCTGCTGCACGGCGCTGGTGCGCCATACGGTGGAGCACAACCCGGACATCGGCCGTGAGACCGCGACCGTGAACCCGCTCGTCTTCGAGTGCAACGACGGCTACCTGAACGACATTCAGGCGCTGGCCGTCACGGAAGATGATGCGCGCGCCGCCTTGGCGGAGGCGTCGTCCCGCGTCGAGGTCGGCGCCATCGGCGCTGGCTGCGGGATGAGCACCTTCGGGTTCAAGGGCGGCATCGGCACCGCATCGCGACAGCTGAACATGGACGGGAAAAGCTTCCATCTGGGCGTGCTCGTTCTTTCCAATTTCGGCCGCTCCGGCGACCTTCGCCTTCCGGATGGCCGGATGGAAGCGCCGGCCGTGGCTCAACGGGATCAGGACCCTGCGGAGAAGGGCTCCATCATCATCGTCGCAGCCACCGACATTCCCCTGAGCGACCGCCAGCTCAAGCGCGTCATCCGCCGCTCCGGCGTCGGTCTTGCAAGGCTCGGGTCCTT
>JALYFY010000676.1 GCA_030777385.1 Pseudomonadota bacterium
GCTCTACGGCGAGGGCGGCCGTGACATCTTCGTGTTCGACACCAAGACGAACAAGAGCACCAACGTGGACCGGGTGGAGGACTTCCGTTCCCGGGACGACAGCATCTACCTGGAGAACAAGGTGTTCACCAAGCTGGGGTCGGGCACGGCCTCCAAGCCGAAGAAGTTCAACGCCGACATGTTCGTGCAGGGCAAGAAGGCGTTGGATCGCGAGGACCGGATCGTCTACGACAAGAAGACGGGTGCCCTGTACTACGCCCAGGACGGCACCGGCTCAAAGGCTCAGTTGAAGATCGCCACAATCACCAACAAGACAAAGCTCTACTACCACGACTTCTTCGTCATCTGAGCCGTTAAGCTGAGGAAGGCGTCCGCCGCAAATGCACGGCGGGCGCTTTGCCTTGATCGAACATGATGCCTGCTCGCCCGTCATGCCGCATCCGGCAGCACGACTCCGGCTTGGCAATTGAGCCGCAAGACCCCATGTGAAGCCGAACGCCAACAACGTTCGGGTTCCTGGTGCCACTTCTGTCTAATCTCGCCTCCCGCGCCGGGTCCGCTGCGCATTCGCTCTGGGAGGCCTCAGGCCAGATTATCCAGCCCTCCCTTCGCCTTGGCGTCACGGGGCTTGCCCGCTCCGGCAAGACGGTCTTCACGACCGCGCTGGTTCATCATCTTACAAGAGGCACGAACCTTCCGGCATTCCGCGCTTCCGCCGAAGGGCGCATCCGGCGGGCGCAACTCGCGCATCAGCCCGACGATGCGGTGCCGCGCTTTCCCTACGAGGAGCACATGGCAGCCCTCACGGAGAGCCGCCGCTGGCCGCAATCCACGAACCGGATCAGCGAATTGCGGGTGGATATCGACTACGAGCGAAAAGGCGGCTGGCGCACGGGACCCGGGTCGCTTGCCCTCGACATCGTCGATTATCCCGGCGAATGGCTGCTGGATCTGGCGCTTCTCGATGCAGGCTATGCGGAATGGTCACGGCAGACCGTGGAGGCGAGCCGCAAGCGTGATCGCGCGCCGGTCGCGGGACGTTGGCACGAGGCCTTGAAAACGCTCGATCCGTCCGGTTCTGCCGACGAGCTGCTGGCCTCAAAGGCGAGCGAGGCCTTCAAGGATTATCTCACCGCCTTGCGGGCCGGGTCGGAAGCGGTGGCAACGACCCCGCCCGGGCGCTTCCTGATGCCCGGGGACCTGGCAGGATCGCCCGCGCTCACTTTCGCGCCGCTGGATCTCGCCCAAGGGCAGGCAATCGAGCCGGGCAGCTTCGCGGCCCTCATGGAGCGGCGCTTCGAGGCCTACAAGACCCATGTGGTGAGGCCGTTCTTCCGCGATCATTTCCAGAGGATCGACCGGCAGATCGTGCTCGTGGACGTGCTCGCTGCCATCGATGCCGGGCCGGTGGCGCTTGCGGAGCTGGAGGAGGCGCTGGATCAAGTGCTCATGTCGTTTCGGACGGGGCGCAACACCTTGCTGTCCCGCCTGTTCTCGCCCCGGGCCGACCGTGTTCTGTTTGCCGCCACCAAGGCCGACCATATCCATCATACCGATCACGACCGTCTCGACGCGATCCTCCGGTTTCTCGTGAACCGCGCCTCGCGCCGGACCGAGGCTGCGGGTGCCCGGGTCGGCACGGTGGCGCTCGCCTCCCTGCGCGCCACCCGGGAGACCACCATCCGCGAGGGCCGGGAGACCCTGCGGGCCGTGGCGGGCGTACCGGAGGCGGGTGAGCGGGTGGGCGACGAGATCTTCGACGGCGAGGCGGAGGCCGCGATCTTTCCGGGCGAGCTGCCGGAAAGTGCCGAGGCCGTCTTCCAGGGAGCCGTTCCGCCGGGTTCGTTCCGGTTTCCCCGCTTCAGGCCGCCGAAGCTCCCGGTGGATGCGGCAGGCCGCATGGCCAAGATGCCTCATATCCGCCTCGACCGGGCCCTTGAGTTCCTGCTGGGGGATCGTTTCACATGAGCCGCCAACCTCGCGCCTACCGTCTCGACGATCCGAATGTTGCTACCGGCGCCGTCCAGGTGACGGAGGAGCCCTTCGATGCCATCGAGGCGGCCGACGGCATTGTGGTGCCGATGGGATCGAAGCGCCGTGCCCCTTGGCTCGGCATTCTCCTCTCGGCTCTGTCCGGTCTCCTCCTGCTGGGGCTGGGTCTGGCGATCGAGAGCCTGATTGTCGACCTTTACGCCATCGCGCCGTGGCTCGGTTGGGTGGCGCTTGCCCTCGCCAGCCTGGCGGTTCTGGCCTTCCTGGCCATCATCGGCCGCGAGGTTTCCGGTATCTGGCGCGAACAGAAGATCGAAAGCCTGCGCGAAGCCGCGGTCGATGCCCTTGCGGTCAAGGATCACAAGGCAGCCAAGGGCATCGTGTCGGATCTCTTGAGCCTTTACGGGGGCAGGGCCGCCGCTGCTCAGGGCAGCGCCCGCCTTCGAGGCCTCACCGACGAGATCATCGATGCGGACGATCGCCTCGCCATCGCCGAGCGCGAGCTGCTGGCGCCCCTCGATGCCCAGGCCAAACGCGCGATTGCAGGTGCAGCCAAGCAGGTGTCCCTCGTCACGGCGGTCAGCCCCCGCGCGATCGTGGATGTGGCCTTCGTGATCTTCGCAGCGGTGCGTCTGTTGCGGACATTGGCCCGGATCTATGGCGGCAGACCCGGCCTGTTCGGCTTCCTGCGCCTCGCGAAGGCCGCCTTCAACCACCTGGCCATCACAGGCGGCATGGCGGTGGGCGACAGTCTCATGCAGCAGGTGCTCGGCCTGGGGCTTGCAGCGCGAATTTCGGCCAAGCTCGGGGAGGGGGTTCTGAACGGGCTCATGACTGCCCGTTTCGGCCTTGCTGCGCTTTCCGTCTGCCGGCCGCTTCCTTTCGTCCGCGAAGAGCCGCCCAAGATCGGTGACGTGGCAGGGGAACTGATCAGCCGGGCGGAGGCTGTTGCCTCCCAATAGCGGTGCGGCAAATCGTTCTAGCTGGGCTTTTGCGCCTACCTCCGAAGTCTTAGACAATTCGATGACGCTTAATCTCGTTGTCGCGGACCCTGCTTGCCTATATAGGGGCGCCACGGTTCATCGGGGAAGAACGGCTGAACATGACAGACATCGTGATTGATGAGGGCTACCGTCCGACAGAAGACGAGCCCTTCATGAATGAGCGGCAGAGGGAGTATTTCAGGCGCAAGCTGATCCGCTGGAAGCACGATATCCTCAAAGAGGCTCAGGAAACTCTCGCCACCTTGCAAAGCGAGAACGAGAATCATCCTGACCTTGCGGATCGCGCCTCTTCGGAAACGGACCGGGCCATCGAGCTTCGTGCCAGGGACCGTCAGCGCAAGCTGATCGCCAAAATCGATGCCGCGCTCGCGCGGATCGAGGATGGAAGCTACGGCTATTGTGAGGAAACCGGGGATCCGATCTCGCTCAAGCGCCTGGAAGCTCGTCCCATCGCAACCCTATCCCTTGAGGCGCAGGAGCGCCATGAGAGGAACGAGCGGGTCTACCGGGACGACTGACAGTTCTCTGCCAAGAATCCGCTGCCAAGAATCGAAAGGGCTCCGCTTGCGGAGCCCTTTTCTGTTGAGCTGGTGGCTTTCGGAAGGAGGCTGCGGGTCGCCCCTGCCTTTGACGCTTCAGCCCTTCTTGGAGGGATCGAGCGGACGCCCGAGCAGGCGGGCGAACTCAGCCTCGATATCCTCCACGGAGAAGGGATCGGCAGCCTTTTCGGACGTCGCTGGTGTTTCCCTGGTCTGGGGAGGCAGAGGCGCCGAGGCTGGCGGCGGAGGCGGTGCCGGGCGAGGGGGTTCCACCACAGGCGGCCCTGCTCGGAGGATAGCCTCAGGCTCCTTCGCACGATCCTGATCGTCCGCGTCAGCATCGTAGCGGGCCACCGGCTCCTCGTCCGCGAGGCTGGCGTCGGCTTCAAGGACGTCGTTCTCGTCCGACACATCCTCATGCACCACAGGGGTTGCAACCGGTGCCGGGGCAACCGTGGCCGCGAGGGGAGGCGTAACGGGACTTGCAGGGCGCTTCAGGGCCTCTTCAAGCTGCTTGGCCATGTCCGACAGGAGGGCTGCGTCGGGTCCGGGCCTTTCGGCCGGTGCCGGCGCCTCGGGAACGACCGGCTGCGGGGTGCGAACGGGCTCGGGCTGCACCGGGGCTGCTGAGGGCACCGGCGGCATCGGCGTAGGCCGGGACTGGAATGGGATGGGAGTCACGGGAGGGCGAGGCTCCGGACGGTCCATGGCGGCAGCGGAAGTCACTGGGGCGACGGAGAGATCGGAGGTTCTGGCCTCGGCGCGCAGCCCCTGGATTGCGGGAGCTGCGGACACGGCGACCGCATCGGGCTTCAGCACGGGCTCCGGGCGCGCCGGAACGGGTGCGCTGACGGCGGCAACAGGCGCGAGTTCCTCGCCTGCGTCCGACTCCTCGGAGGGACGTCGCACGAAGGTGCCGAGCTGCGCTGCGAGCTGGCTCTCGATGGATGGCCGCCCGGAGGGTTCCACCTGGGGAGGACGGGGAGCCTGCTCCAGCACAGGGTCAAGACGGTCCGTTCCGATGTCATTGGAAGCAGCCGGAACACGGGCGCCGGCCACGCGAACGATGTTGGTTTCGATCACCACGTCATTCGGGCCGCCGATGAGAAGAAGATGCTCGACATTGTCACGACGGAGCAGGAGAAGCTGCCGCTGCCGGTCGAGATCGTAGACGTCGACGATGCCGAGCCGGGGCTGGCGGCTGCGTCCGCGATCGCTGCCGGGCATCATCAGGCGTGCGCCCGTGAGCTTGCGGAAAACTACACCGAACAGCACGAGCAGGATCAGGATGATCGCAAATGCGATCGCGAATTGGACCGCCCGTGACGCTTCGATACCAAAAAGAGATGACACGATGAACTCTCAAGCGTTGTGCAGGCCTTTGCAGGCCAGTTCTGTGTTGGTTGTACCACAATGGCCGCCAAAGCGAGCCGCAAGGTTAACAGATGGTTAACGCAGCCGCCCTGGCTCAGCGCGTGCGGAGCGAGGACCCATCCGTCGGCGTTCCGTCCAAGATGGGTCTGTTTGCCCTTTCATCAAGGAAAACAAGGTTTCCATTTGCGAAAGTCGTCCGGTGGGATCTCCGCCGGGCATGAACGGCTTGCGCTGGTTGCCGCTGCCGCCTTAGAGGTCAATCAATAATTTCCGTGTAGTATGATCGGCGAAGATCGAGCGGTTGGCCGCAACCCTGCAGCCGGTGCCGTCAGGCACACCCGCCTCCCTGAAGGATGTTGATATTCCATGGCTTACGAGGGCGATACGCCAAAGGGCTCGGCCATCGACCGTTCTGACCGTCACGGCCACATCGGATGGGTCCTGTTCCTGGCCGCTATCCTCGTGGGCGCGACCCTGAGCCTGCGCTATCTTGGAATGGACAGGGCTCAGCCGCTCATCCTGGGCCTGCTGGCCTTCTTCGCCATGGCCGGCGTGTTCTTCCTCTTTGCCATGGCCATCGGCGTCGTCCAGTTCGCAGGCCAATCGACCCGCAACGACATTACGAAGCTCATATCGGATACATCCGGCGACGGGCTCGTGGTGGTCGAGGACGACGGCCGGATCATCTACGCCAACGAAGCCTATCTCTTCCTGGCAGGGTCACAGGGCGGCGATGTGCGGCCGGTCGAGCGCCTCTTCATCGGTGCGCCGGAGGTCTCCGAGGCGATCTACCGGCTGGCGCAAGCCGCCCGTGAGCACCGCACCGGCACGGAGGAAATCCGCCTGTCTCCTTCCCTCGACGGGGTGCAGGAATTCGGCTGGTATCGCGTTCGCGTGCGGCCTGTGCCGCGTCCCGGTGGGCGGCAGGCGGCTCTGTGGACAATTGCAGAGGTGACCCACGAGCGGGAGCGCCAGGAGAACGTCTTCCAGGAGCTCCAGCATGCCATCGACTATCTCGATCATGCTCCAGCCGGCTTCCTCTCCATCGATCCGGACGGCTCCATCATCTACCTGAACGCGACTCTTGCCTCCTGGCTCGATTACGATCTCGCGCAGGTTGGTTCCGGCGGCTTGAACCTGGCCGATGTCGTGCCGCACAACGTGGTGGCGATGATGACGTCCTTCTCCGGCGAGCCGGGAAGCGTCCGCACGGAAACCTTCGATCTGGATCTTCGCCGCCGCAACGGTCAGTTCCTGCCCGTGCGCCTCTATCATCGCATCGCTTTCGGCCAGGATGGCCGGATGGGTGCCTCCCGGACGCTCGTCCTCAACCGCTCGGCCGGGGGCGAGGTGCACGAGGGGCAGCGGGCCGCCGAGGTCCGGTTCGCGCGGTTCTTCAACAACACCCCCATCGCCATCGCCACGGTCAATCAGGCAAGTCGGATCGTCCACGCGAATGCGCCTTTCTCCAAGCTGTTCGGCACCTTGCCGCGCACGGGGGATGGGGCCGG
This sequence comes from Pseudomonadota bacterium, assembly GCA_030777385.1. GTDB lineage: Bacteria > Pseudomonadota > Alphaproteobacteria > Rhizobiales > Beijerinckiaceae > Microvirga. The sequence continues at coordinate 6,421 of JALYFY010000676.1, forward strand.
CGACGGGCCATCGATCCTGGATGCCTTCCGCGAACGGGAGCCGATCGAGGCAGCCCTGAAGGCAGCCACGGAGAACCGGGGGGATATTCCGCCCCTCGAGCTGCAAACGGCGGGCGAGAATGGCGGCTCGGTCCGGGTCTGGGTGACGCCTGTCGGCGACACCGGGGCCGAAGGTGAAACGTCGATCCTCTACGCGCTGGACACCACCGACTTCCGGAAGGTCGAGGAGCAGCTGGCCCAGTCCCAGAAGATGAATGCGGTGGGCCAGCTCGCGGGCGGCGTGGCGCACGATTTCAACAACGTCCTGCAGGCCATCATCGGTTACAGCGACCTGTTGCTCGCCAACCACCGGCCCACCGACCCGTCCTTCCAGGACATCATGCAGATCAAGCAGAACGCGAACCGGGCCGCGAGCCTGGTGCGCCAGCTTCTGGCCTTCTCCCGCCGCCAGACCCTGCGGCCGGAGGTTCTGAACCTCAACGACCGGCTCTACGACCTCTCCATGCTGCTGAAGCGCCTTCTCGGAGAGCGCGTGGAGCTGGACCTCGGCCACGGTCGCGACCTCTGGTTCGTCAAGGCGGATGTGAACCAGTTCGAGCAGGTGGTCGTGAACCTTGCCGTCAATGCGCGCGATGCCATGCCGAACGGCGGCAAGCTCGCGATTCGCACGGCGAATGTGGCTACGGACGAGGCGGCCCGCCTGAACGTGAGCGCCATGCCGCCGGCCGACTATGTGCTGGTCGAGGTATCCGATACCGGCTCCGGCATGACGCCCGAGGTCGTGGAGAAGATCTTCGAGCCGTTCTTCACCACCAAGGAGGTGGGCAAGGGCACGGGTCTGGGCTTGTCCACGGTCTTCGGCATCGTCAAGCAGTCGGGCGGCTATATCGACGTGGACTCTAAGCCCGGCGAGGGCACGACCTTCCGCATCTATCTTCCCCGGCATATTCCGGCGGCTCAGGAGATGCCCGAGGAGGTCAAGCCCGAGACCGCCAAGAAGCCGGCGGCCGACATGACGGGCCAGGGCACGATCCTCCTCGTGGAGGATGAGGACCCAGTGCGAGCCGTGAACGCCCGGGCCCTGTCCGCCCGCGGCTACACGGTGCTGGAGGCAGCCTCCGGCGTCGAGGCCATGGAGATCATCCAGGAGCGTGGCGCGCCGGTCGACCTCGTGGTCTCCGATGTGGTGATGCCGGAAATGGACGGTCCGACCCTGCTGGGCGAGCTGCGCAAGCTCTATCCCGACCTAAAGGTGATCTTCGTCTCCGGCTATGCCGAGGAAGCCTTCCGCAAGAACCTGCCCGAGGGCGAGGATTTCAACTTCCTGCCCAAGCCCTTCAGCCTGCGCCAGCTGGTGGAGACCGTGAAGCAGGTCATAGGGCAGTAAATTACTGAAATAAAACAGGTTTATCTCTGCGGCATTGTGGCATGCAAAAGGAGTGTGAATTCTCCTGCGAGAACGAAAAATGAACTTGTAAATGAGAACAAAGTAAGTACATATATTCTCTCAACACCGCGTTGAGATTCAACTACCCTCCGTGCCATAAGGATGTCCGGTCATGTCACAGTCCTCCTTGAGACTGGTGGAAAGCTCATCAATGGATAAAGAAAAGACGAAAGCTCTCGACGCGGCGCTCTCCCAGATCGAGCGTGCCTTCGGCAAGGGCTCGATCATGCGGCTCGGCAAAGGCCAGCAGCCGGTGGAGATCGAAACCGTTTCGACGGGTTCGCTGGGCCTCGATATCGCGCTTGGCGTCGGCGGCTTGCCGCGCGGCCGCGTGATCGAGATCTACGGGCCGGAATCCTCAGGTAAGACCACGCTGGCGCTGCACACCATCGCAGAGGCCCAGAAGAAGGGCGGCGTCTGCGCCTTCGTCGACGCGGAGCACGCGCTCGATCCGGTCTATGCCCGCAAGCTCGGCGTCAACCTGGACGATCTCCTGATCTCCCAGCCTGACACGGGCGAGCAGGCGCTCGAGATCTGCGACACCCTGGTGCGCTCCGGCGCGGTCGACGTGCTGGTCGTCGACTCGGTGGCGGCGCTGACGCCGAAGGCCGAGCTCGATGGCGAAATGGGCGACGTTCAGCCGGGCCTCCAAGCCCGTCTCATGAGCCAGGCTCTGCGCAAGCTCACGGGCTCGATCTCCCGGTCGAAGACCATGGTGATCTTCATCAACCAGATCCGCATGAAGATCG
>JALYFY010000677.1 GCA_030777385.1 Pseudomonadota bacterium
TGTTCAAGAAGGTGACCGAGAACACCATCGATTTCGATCTTGTCTGCTTCGTTGACGATATAGACGCGGCCGCCCGGGTTTCGAGCGATCTCTATTTCGATGTCTTCCGCGGCCTGCGCAAAGCCGGAATCGGAGTTCCCGGTGCTCCGGCCGCTCCCGAGCCGGAGGAGCCGAAGGAAAAGGCCGTGAAGGCTGAGGAGAAGGAGGACGAAACCTTAACCCTTCTCAAGGATAAGACTCCCGCATGAAGCGCCTTATCCTTATCAGCCTGTCCGCCCTCATTCTGGCCGCCTGCCAGAGCGAGAAGCCCGTCGCGCAGGGCCAGACCCCGAGCTTCTACGTTTCCATGGCCCGTGCCAATGCGGAGGTGGATGCCGCGATGGCCCGCGACATGATCAGCGCCTATCGCGGCAACAACGGCTTGGGCCGGCTTGCCCTCGATCCCAGCCTTCAGGCTGCGGCCCAGGCGGAAGCCGACGCCATGGCTGCTGCCGACAAACCAAGCTCCGGGGATGCCTTCAAGGCCCGCTTGGCAGCGACCGGCTTTGCGGCTCCCGCAGCGAACCTCTCGGCAGGCTACCATACCCTGGCCGAGGCTTTCTCCGGCTGGCGCGAGAGCCCGCAGCACAACCGGGTGCTCCTCGATCCCAAGGCGACCCGGATCGGCATCGCAACGGCCTATGCGCCAGGTTCCAAGTACAAGGTTTACTGGGTTATGGCGGTCGCGGCGGACAAGCGCTGAGGCGCTCTGGAACATAACGTAAGTTAATACGCTTTAGCTTGAAGAGGTTTCAAGCAAGAGTGCGCGTTCCAGGACATGCCGGACTTCGATCCTAAATTGGGCAGGCAACTGCCCCCGCCACCCGTGACAGGAAGCGAACAGGAAGTCGGTCCCGGTCAAGAGAATACCCTGGCGAAAGAAGCAAAGGCTGCGGCCGCCCACCAGCCTGAGCCTCAGAATGCTCCCGAGACTCAGGCCGATGCTGCCCCAAGCATAGGGCGTGAGCTGTTGCTGCTCTTTCGCGACATGCTCCGGAAGCGGAAAGGCTGGCCGATGCTGCGGTTGTCCGCAGCCATTCTCGTCATCCTCGTCGGCAACATGTTCGGTCAGGTGCGGCTCAACCAGTGGAACGGTGCCTTCTTCGATGCTGTCGAGAAGCGCAATACATCGGCCTTCTTCGAGCAACTCGTCGTCTTCCTCGTCATCGTTGCCGTGCTCTTAGGGCTGGTGGTGGCGCAAACCTGGCTGCAGGAACGCCTCAAGATCCGCCTGCGGCAGCGCCTGACCCATGTGCTGCTCGATGTCTGGCTCAAGCCCAATCGCGCCTATCAGCTCGGATTCATGGGCGAGAGCGGCGCCCAGCCGGACCAGCGGATGCAGGAGGATTGCCGCCTCTTCTCCGAGCTCTCGACCGAGCTCGGGGTCGGCATGCTCCAGGCGCTTCTTCTGCTCGTCAGCTTCATCGGTGTCCTGTGGGCCCTGTCCAGTCCTGTGACCTTCTCGCTCAATGGCATGGACATCACCATTCCAGGCTACATGGTATGGGTGGCGGTCGGCTATGCGGGGATCGGTTCAGGGCTGACCTGGCTTGTCGGCCGCCCGCTGATCCGTCTCAACACCGTTCGCTATGCCCGCGAGGCGGATCTGCGCTTTGCCTTGGTGCGCGTGAACGAAAGCGCCGAGAGCGTCGCCCTCTATAACGGTGAGCCGGACGAGCGCCGCAACCTGGATGAATTCGTCGACGCGGTTCTCAAGGCATCGCGGCGCCTTTCAGGCGGTCTCGCCCGCCTCACCTGGATCACCTCGGGCTATGGCTGGCTTGCCATCGTGGTGCCGATCCTGGCCGCGGCACCCGATTACTTCAACGGGCGTCTGTCGTTCGGCGAGATGATGATGGTGGTCGGCGCCTTCAATCAGGTGCAGTCGGCCCTGCGGTATTTCGTCGACAACTTCCCGAAGATCGCCGATTGGCGCTCCGCCGTCTTGCGCGTGGCGACTTTCCGTCAGGCTGCCATCGATCTCGAGGAGGTCGCAGCCGAGAGCCGCAAGATCGAGATAGGTCCTCATCCCAAAGGCTGGCTCAGTTTCGAGAGCGTCTCGATTGCCCTCAACGACGGCAGCATCCTCATCGAGGACGCGACGGCCGAGATCAAGCCCGGCGAGCGGGTGCTGATCATGGGCGAGTCGGGAGCTGGCAAGAGCACGCTCTTCCGGGCCATTTCGGGCCTTTGGCCCTGGGGATCGGGCGTGGTGCGCATCCCGAGCCCCGAGCAGATGATGTTTCTGCCGCAGCGCCCCTATCTTCCTCTGGGAACGCTGCGCGCCGCCATCAGCTATCCGGCCTCGCCCGATGCCTTTGAGGAGACGCATGTGCGTGAGGCTTTGGAGCGCTGCGGCCTCGGCGAGTTCGTCGAGATGCTCGACAGGCATGAGCGCTGGGACCGAAGCCTGTCGCTCGGCCAGCAGCAGCGGGTGGCCTTCGCCCGCGTGATCCTGCACCGGCCCCAATGGGTTTTCATGGACGAGGCGACCTCCGCCCTCGATGAGGACAACCAGGCCTCCATGCTGGCGCTCTTCGAGCAAGAGCTGAAGGGTGCGAGCGTTTTGTC
>JALYFY010000678.1 GCA_030777385.1 Pseudomonadota bacterium
TGAAAGCCATATCGCACATGTAGTACGGTTCGGAAGGGTGGTGTCAAGGCTACGAAAGTCCAGCCCCCACCTCTTTGGAGCAAGTGCATGCGTGACCACGATATAGAAGATCAGGCAAGCAATGATCGCGATTTCGTGGCAAGCCTCGAGAAAGGCCTCCTGGTGATCGAGGCCTTCGACGCCAATCGATCCAAGCTGACCTTGTCCGACGTGGCGAAACTCACAGGCATCACGCGGGCAGCCGCCCGCCGCTATCTGCTCACTCTCACCAAGCTGAACTATGCGGATTTCGACGGGCGCTACTTCTCCTTAAGCCCTAGAATCCTGAGGCTCGGCTATGCCTATCTCTCTTCGACGTCCCTTTCCGCCCGCGTGCAGCCGTTTCTCGAGCGGATCTCCGAGGAGACGGGAGAGTCCAGCTCGGCTGCCATCCTGGATGGCGACGACATCGTCTACATTGCCCGCTCGGCCACGCGGCGGATCATGTCGATCGGCCTGGGCGTCGGAAGCCGCCTTCCCGCCTACTGCACCTCGCTGGGACGAGCCATTCTCGCCTATCAATCCCAGGAGGCGGTCGACGCCTATCTCCAGCGCGTGCGCCTTGAAGCGAGGACGCCAAAGACGGTGACGGACAAAGGCGAGTTGCGCAGGGTTCTCGAAGCCACGCGCGCTCAAGGCTACGCGCTGGTCAACGAGGAACTCGAGTTCGGCCTGCGCTCCATAGCAGTGCCCGTGATCCAGAAAACCGGCCAAGTGACCATTGCCCTAAATCTCAGCGCCCAAGCCGGCCGCATCTCGACCGACGAAATGAAGGAGCGCTTCCTGCCATCCCTGAACGGCGCAAGCGAGGCGCTCCGCTATATCCTCTAGCCTACCGGCCGGCACCCGAGCAGAGCACGAGCCTCGGCAGGGCTGGCGGCACGGTGCCCGTGGCGCTCGACGGCGAGCACCGCATGCTCGACGAGCTCGGCGTTGCTGCCGGCCAACCGCTCCTTCGCGATGCGGATATTGTCCTCAAGCCCGGTGCGGACCGCGTCAGCGCCACGCGCCAAGGCCCAGCTCATGACCTCCGACTGGTGCCGCCCGATGCCCGCGGCAGTCCATGTCGATTCCGGAAACAGGTGCTTGGCCTCCTTCAGGAGGATGTCGAGCAGGCGCTGTTCTGCGGGCATCGCGTTCTGCACACCCATGACGAACTGGATATGGGGTTGCTCGTCGAGCAGTCCCCTGTCCGCAAGGCGCCTCGCCCCATGCAGATGCGACAGATCGAAAACCTCGATCTCCGGACGGATACCGAACTCCTTCATCTTGCCGGCCATCTCCTCGACGAGCGTCGTATGGTTCTCATAGACGATAGTGGGAAAATTGACGGACCCTGTGGAGAGGGACGCCATGTCGGGCCGCAGATACAGGGCGCTGCTGCGCTGGCTCGGGTCGCGCCCGCGGCCGCCGGTCGAGAACTGGATGATCATGCCCGGACAATGCTCGGCAATCCCGGCCTGGACGGCCCTGAACCGCTCCGGATCCGAAGAAGGGCTCTCGTCATCATTCCGCACATGGATGTGGACCAGCGTCGCCCCGGCCTCATAGGCTTCGCGGGTCGAGTCGATCTGCTCGGCCGGCGTGATCGGCACCGCAGGGTTGTCCTTCTTGCGCGGCACCGATCCGGTGATGGCAACCGCAATGACAACAGGCTTCACAGGCTCTCTCCTGGCTGACCTCAAAGCGTTCACCTGACCAAGCAGGCCGAGGGAGCAAGGTTCCGGTTCTCCCTTGGTCGGAAGCGAGTTTGCGCCGAACCGGCCTTCGCCCCCCCATCGGTGAGCCTTTGATCTAGGTCAACGCCGCCTGCAGACATGTCATGCAAGGTCGGCACATGACACCAGAACTCATCGCCCGATACGACCAGCGCGTCCCACGCTACACCAGCTATCCGACCGCGCCCCATTTCAAGCCTGACATTGCGGCCGGAACCTACGCGTCCTGGCTTGCCGAACTGGCACCGGACAAGCCGCTTTCCGTTTACCTCCACGTGCCGTTCTGCGCCGAGCTTTGCCTTTATTGTGGGTGCAACACCGCCGTGACCCGCAGCTACAAGGCGGTAGCGTCCTATGTGGACTGCCTGGAGCGGGAGATCGAGCTCGTCACGCAAAACCTGCCCGGGCGCATGGATGTCTCGCACATCCACTGGGGCGGGGGCACACCCACCATCCTGTCGCCTGACGATCTTCAGCGGATTTCGCGGCGTCTGGGAGCAGCATTCGACATTCAGGCCGGGGCGGAGGTTGCAGTCGAAATCGACCCCAGAACCATCACCCTGGATCACGTGGAGGCCTTGGCGGCATGCGGCCTCAATCGCGCCAGCCTGGGGGTGCAGGACTTTGACCCCCGGGTTCAGGAGACCATCAGGCGCGTCCAGTCCTTCGAACAGACGGGCAAGGTCGCGGATTGGCTCCGCCAGGCCGGCGTGAGCGGCCTCAACCTCGACCTGATGTACGGCCTTCCGTTCCAGACGGTCGAGAGCGTCGTGCGTTCCGTCGATCTCGCCCTCAGGCTCGATCCCGACCGGATCGCCCTCTTCGGATATGCCCACGTCCCGTGGATGAAGCGTCATCAGGCTCTTCTGCCGGAGGAGTCCCTTCCCGACGCGGTCGCTCGGGTGAAGCAGCGCGAGGCTGCGGCGGCCGCATTCGTCAAGGCCGGCTATGTGCAGATCGGCATCGATCATTTCGCCAAACCCGATGATCCCATGGCTCTGCGGCAGCAGGACGGGCGGCTCCATCGCAACTTCCAGGGCTACACCACGGACGAGGCGCCGGCGCTGATCGGATTCGGCACCTCGGCCATCGGGGCCTTGCCTCAAGGGTACATCCAGAACGCTCCGACGACGGTTGCCTATCGCGAGGCCATCATGAGCGGACGCCTCGCGACGGTTCGCGGTGCCTCCTTGACCGTTGAGGACCGCCTGCGCCGGACCATCATCGAGCGACTGATGTGCGATTTTCCGGTCGATCTCACGGAAATCGCGTCGAAATTCGGCTGCGACCCAGACGGCTTCGGGCCGGAGATCCAGGCCATCGACGAACTGGCGCAGGACGGCATCGTCGCCCGGCACGGTCTGAACGTTGCGGTTCCGGAGAGGAGCCGCGCCTTGGTTCGAAATGTCTGCGCCGTGTTCGAC
>JALYFY010000679.1 GCA_030777385.1 Pseudomonadota bacterium
ACCACGCCGGGGACAGGGGCCACCACCAACGCCTTCTCCAGATCACGGGCCGCAGCCTCGCGCTGGGCAAGGGCCGCGCGGACCGCCGGGACGTCGTCGGTCGCGATGGCGGGGTCGCCACTGAGAGCCGCCGCGGCGGTCGTCAGGCCTTCGCGGGCCAGTTCCACCTCGTTCCGGGCGACCTGGGCCGCGATCGTCGTCTCGTCGAGAGCGGTCGAGGCGGACAGGCCCTGGTCAGCAAGGCTTTCCTGCCGCTCCAGCTCGCGGGTGCGCACCTCCAGGATCGCCTCGGCCGCCGTCAATCGGGCTTGGGCCGTATCGTAGGCCGAGCGGAGTTGCTCGACCGACAGCCGGGCCCCGGCCAGGGCGGCCTCGGCCTGGTCGAGGGCGATCCGGTATGGCTCGGGGTCCAGGCGGAACACCGGCTGGCCGGCATCAATGTGCTGGTTCTCAGCGACATCCACCTCGATGATGCGGCCTCCCACATCGGCCGAAACCGGCACCAGGGGCTGATGCACGTAGGCGTTGTCGGTCGTGACATAACGCCCGCCCGTGAGCCAGGCGTATCCGCCGCCGCCTGCCAGAAGCAGGGGAAGTGTCATCATCAGCAAGCGGCGGCGCCAGCGCGACGGTTTCTTTGCGGAGGCGGGAGCCTGTGCCTGTGCCTGTGGCACCTCAGGTTCAGGGCCCTTGGCCTCCGGCCCAACGACCTTCGCTTCTGCCTCGGCCGGGATGTCCGACACCGCTTCGATATGCTTCCGAGCAGTGCTCATGCCGCCGTGTCCTTTGCCTTGATCCTGGTGTCCTCAAGGTTCGCCGCGATGCGGGTCAGCGCCCGGATCATGGCGGCCCTGTCAGCTTCGTCGATCCCGTCAACCGCCTTGCCGTAGACCTCGTCGGCAACGCCACGCATCTCCTCGACGAGGGCACGCGCCTTTGTCGTGATGGCCACGAGCTTGGCCCGGCTGTCGGAGGGATCGACCTCACGCGTAGCAAACCCAGCGATCTCGAGCCGCTCGATCACGTCGCTGATCGTCATGGGGCTGGCCTCAAGCCGGCCTCCCAAGGCAGTCTGCGTCAGCCCCTCGTTGCGGGACAGCTCTCCCAGAACACGCCATTGCAGCAGCGTCAGCCCATGGGGGCGAGCGGCACGCTCGAACTCCCGCTTCAGGAGGTTGGCTGCGTTGTGGAGCAATAATCCAAGACCCTGCACACCTAGATCCTTCGTTCGTCACATCTGTTACGAACCCATATAGTAAACATACGTAGCATTGGAAGTGGCTGCAGTTTAGTTTGGCGTGGTCCGGGGCGAGGTCGTTGGGCAGCGGCCACATGGTTCTACTGACGGACAAGCCACAAACAGTTGTTTTTGTCCCGAGCCGGCGCGCGCAACAAGAACAACTGGTTGCTTGGGACAGAACCCCAAGCCGGAGCTGCTCCTCAAGCTGTGCGTATTTGATGAATACTGTTGAAAAACTCGCGGGCGAGCCGACAAAGGCTCCAAGTTGGCTTCTCGGGCAAACCTGCCTTGAGCGAAATCAGTAGCTTACGAAGAGCTAAGGCCGGACAGGCTGGCTGAAGGCTGCCAGAAAGAACCTTCGGCCAAGTTTCTCAACAGTATCAGTAGTATACGCACTATCCTGTGCCCACATTTGCCCAGCCACGCCGAAAGGATGGCTGAGCACGGAAGGTAGCTACCCCACCTGCCCCAGGATCCGCGCCAGTGCGGCTGCATCCTGACCCACGAGTTCGGCCTGCACCTTGGCATGCTCCTCGCGCCAGAGTGGCACCGCCTTGGCGACGACCGCGCGGCCCTCTTCCGTGAGTCCGGGGCGACGGACGCGGGCATCGGCCTCATCCGCCTTCAGGGCCACGAGGCCCCGCTTCTCGAGCGGCTTGATGGCGGCCGTCATTGTCGTGGAGTCCATGCCCAGGAAGTCGGCCAACTCGCCCATCCGTGGCTTCCACTGTCCACTGAGGGCCACGAGCATCGAGAACTGCCCGTTGGTCAGCCCCAAGGGCGCAAACAGCCGGTCAAAGCGCCGCGCCAGGCGCCGCGCCGCTCTCTGGGTGGCAAGGCAGAGACACTGGTCCCGGATTTCGTGGACCGTCTCGATGAGAACACTTGCAGAACACATATTACCTTGATATCAAAATAACGAATCCATGACAACATCCGCAGGCCTGGGCGACCAGCGACCTGCCGTCGCAGGAGGCGTTAGCATGGCGGACTCGCCGTATCGCTGGGTGATCGTCGCGGCCGGAGGCCTGATGGGCTGCGTGGCCATGGGGTCGCTCTTCTCCCTGCCCGTGCTCCTGACTCCTATGGCCGAGGCCACGGGGTGGTCGCGCACGGGCATCTCCATGGCGATGACCATCGGCTTCCTGTCAATGGCAGTCACCTCGATGCTTTGGGGCTCCCTCTCGGACCGGTTCGGCGCGAGACCAGTGGTCCTGGCCGGGGCAAGCCTTTTCGCTCTGAGCCTCTGGCTCGCGAGCCGTGCGCCCACGCTTCCCCTGTTCCAGCTCAGCTTCGGCGTCTTGGCTGGTGGTGCGGTGGCTGCGTTCTTCGCCCCCATGATGGCCACGGTCATGGGGTGGTTCACCACCCAGCGCGGGCTGGCGGTGTCCTTGGTTTCGGCGGGCATGGGGCTGGCCCCCGTCACGATGTCCCCGCTCGCCGCTCGACTGGCTGAGGCCTACGACTGGCGCACGGTGC
>JALYFY010000680.1 GCA_030777385.1 Pseudomonadota bacterium
ACCATGCCGACGATGTCGGGATCGTTCTCGAGGTCGTGCGAGAGCACGGTCACGACCACCTGGGTGTCGTTCTTGTAGCCTTCGACGAAGAGGGGGCGGATCGGGCGGTCGATGAGGCGGGAGACCAGGGTCTCCTTCTCGGTCGGGCGGCCTTCGCGCTTGAAGTAGCCGCCCGGAATGCGGCCGGCGGCGTAGGTGCGCTCCTGGTAGTTCACCGTGAGCGGGAAGAAATCGAAGCCGGGCTTCGGCTCCTTGGCCGAAACGACGGTGGCGAGAACCGTGGTCTCACCGTAGGTGGCGACGACGGCGCCGTCAGCCTGGCGGGCCATCTTGCCCGTCTCCAGCACGAGCTTGCGCCCGGCCCAGATCAGCTCTTCGCGTTGAATGTCGAACATATTTCACGTCTTTCATGACAGCAGGAGCGGGGGGCTCGATGCCATGAGCAAGACGGCAAGAGGCTCGTGCCGGTGGGTAAGCCCACCTCATAAGCCCCTTGCGATCCTGCCATGGTCATCGCGTCAACCATCTCCTTAGAGAACACCGGGACCTCGTGGTCTGAACCGGCGTCGAGCGAAGTGCTCCGACCTTGTCTGAGCATCCGCTCTGTTCTTGTTTGGGCATGATCTGGCCGAAAAACCGGAATCCACTTTTTCGGATCATGCCCGAAGTCCGTCCGGAGCCGGTCTCCGGACGGAAGTCCGTTGAAAAGCTTAGCGGCGGATGCCGAGCTTCTCGATCAGCGTGCGGTAGCGGCTCTCGTCCTTCTTCTTCAGATAGTCGAGAAGCGAACGGCGCGACGACACGAGCTTCAGGAGGCCACGACGGGAATGGTTGTCCTTGTTGTGGGTCTTGAAGTGACCGGTCAGGTTGTTGATACGCTCGGTCAGAATGGCAACCTGCACCTCGGGGGAGCCGGTATCGCCAGCTTTCTGGGCGAATTCACTCACGAGCGCGTTCTTGCGCTCAGCCGTAATCGACATCGTCTTTCCTTTCAGGTTGGCTTTATCAGGAGGGCCTTGCCCCTTGGGGCTAAAGGCCGGATCGTCCAGGAGGGCCGGGCCGGGATGTCGTCCAGCGCGGTCCGAACTTGGACGTGTCTTTCAAGGCACAAGGCCCATGAAAAGATGGCGCACCATACACGAAATGCGGTGAAGTGCCAGAGAAATCATTTTTCCCAAGCGGAGCAATAAGATGCACCGGTTCGGCAAGGTTGGCCGGAACAAGTTTTTGTGGCGGCTGTTGGTGTTGGAGACCCCAACATAGGACATTGACATCATGACTGCCATCACCACAGGCATGGCCGACCTTACGTCTTCGGAAGACATCCGGAACATCTTCATCACCGGCCTGGAAAACGCACACGCCCTTGAGAAGCAAGCTATTCAGCTCATGGAGCGGCAGGTCGAGCGGTTCGAGAACTATCCGGAGATGTCCGACCTCCTGCGCACGCACATCGCAGAGACGGAAGGCCAGATCCGCCGCCTCGACGAGGCTCTGCACAGTTTCGGTGCGGACCGTTCGATCTTGAAGGACATGGCCACCCAGTTCATGGCCAACCTGGCAGCCGTCGGCCACATGCCGATGGCCGACGAGGTTCTCAAGAACACCTTTGCCAACCACGCCTTCGAGAACTTCGAGATCGCGTCGTACAAGTCCCTGATCGCCATGGCCGAGGCCTCCGGGAACCAGAAGTTCATCCCGGCTCTCCAGGAGAGCTTGCGGGAAGAGGAGAAGACCGCTCAAGCGGTTTACGACATGATCGAGCCGATCACCCTCAAGTTCCTGTCGCGCTCGGCGCAGGGGCTGAAGGCGGACCGGTAAGCTCCGAAACAGTCATCCCGGACGGCGCAAGCCGATCCTGGATCGCTGTTCGCATGCGGCGATTTTCTCGTCTTGCGATCCCGGGTTCCGCTGACGCGGTCCCGGGATAATCGTTTTTAGGCGCCCAGATTGAACACCCGGTGCGGCACGAGCTCGCCGCGCTCAACGTCACCCACGGCCACGAGA
>JALYFY010000681.1 GCA_030777385.1 Pseudomonadota bacterium
AGCGCATCCCGGCGCGCGAACCCCTCGCCGCGAAGCTGTTCTTTCCGTTCGGGAGGGGGAAGAGAGGTCATAAGGTGCGGAGCCACAAAAACCGTCGGAGAAGCGATCCCGGGAACCTACAAAGTAGGTGGGCGCCGTGTGTTCCGGTCCACGGACCGGGCAGGGACAGCTCCCATTGGGATCGATAAGGCCCCGGGGAATATGAACTCCTAACGCGCCCCGCAGCCCCGCCCTCCTTATGTAGGGATGATGGAAGCGGGTTGGAAGGGGAAAAATCGCCTGACGGACGATATCTTCATCGCCCCGCAGGCGCACCCTCAAATCCGGGGGGTTACCCATAGTGGATTAAGGGAAAACACCTGCGTATTTCTACGGACTGGCCCACCGGGCCGAAAGGCCCTCAAATGCTCCTGTAGGGGATGCGCCATCCATCAGCGGAGGAACCATGGCCCATCTGGAGCAGAGCAATTACAAAGAACTGTATCGGAACGATCCCATCCCGACTCCCGGTATCGACGCCATGATGCGGGAGGTGCTGCACATGCTGGGAAAGATCGATTTCGAGCATGAGGTCGAACTCGAGAAGATCGAGGAAAGCCCCAAGGACGAGGCAATCAAGAATTATATCAAGCGGAAGATCAGGGCAGCCTACTACGAGAGGCGCGAGCCTTATGTGGAGCTTCTGGCCACGCTCCGGCAGCGCCAGCACCGGCTGTCCCATCCGGGACTGAAAACCGGCGAGCCCGCCGTTCAGCCGGGCTGGCGGCGGTAATGGTAGCGATAGACCTCGCGGCTGAAGCCGAGCGCCTCATAGAGGGCCACGGCAGGCGCATTGTCTGCCACGACCGACAGGCAGGCGCCTGTCGCCCCGCATCGGCTATAGGCCCAAGCCAGAACCGCCAGGACGGCTTTCCGGGCCAGGCCCTGGCGCCTGAAGGCCGGATCGGTCACGACGGAGTTCACGCAGACGAGGCCGTCGTGAACGGCCCCGAAGGCAAGGGCACCGATTTGTCCGTCCGGGACCCGGCAGGCCACGAAAGCCGCGGGGATCGAAAGACTTTCCAGGATTCTTCTGTGAGCTTGGCGTGCCCGGTCGCCCAGTCTCTGAAGCCGGTAAACGGTTTCGAGCCATGCGGCGCCCGGAAAACCTTCCTCCACGGCCACATCGGGAGATAATTGCGGCGTCCCCTGGAAATCCGCCTCCTGAAAATCCATGAACAGGACCCGGCTCTCGTCCTCCGGCGGATGGTAGCCGCGCTCGTCGAGCACGCGACTGAGGAGAGGGTCGGCGGTGGATGGAACGCAGACAATCGTCGGCAGCCTCTGCAAAGCATAGACCGCCTCGCAGTACCGAACCTTCTCGTTGAGCGGCAACACCCCTGTGCCCATCAGGTTCACCGAGTTGGTCCGCCTCGTATAGCCATCAGCAAACCGGAGCAGCCAGCCGTCGAACACCACCTCGCGCAAGGCCGGCCAGCCGTTCAGCCCGGCTTCCGTGACACGCCTGGCGAGACGATCTTCAGGCAGGAAATTCATCCTCGAATTAGAGCAGACGGTCTTCCCAATCGCAACATGCGCGACGTTCAGGCTGCTCTAAGCCTGCCCTGCCGCGTTCAGGCTGCGCGCCAGCTGTTCGATCCGCTCGGCCGCCATCTGGACCCCCTCGGCTAGCCGGACCTCGATCCGTTCGAGGCGCTCGTCCCGGGAAATGTTGACGCTGTTGAGCGTCGCCACTTCCGCTTCCAGCGCAGCGATCCGCCTTTTCGTCTCGTGCAGCTCGTCGGCCTGGGCAATCGCTGCCATCACGTGAAGGCGCATGTCACCGATCTCGCCGAAGGAGGCGCGCATCTCCTCGATCTTGGCGTCGTAGGAAGCGGCCAGGCCTTCGAGATGCCGCTCCTCGCCCTCGGCGCAGGCCATGCGGTAGGTCTTTCCGGCAATCGTGACGGTCACCTGAGGCATCCTCAACCCTCCTCCGGCTCGAACTGCCCGGCCTGGGCCAGCACCGTCTGCACCGCCCCGATGGCCTGACGCACCCGCCTGCCGACATCGTCGGTTGCCGCCTCGAAACGATGGAGGCGGGTGAGCGCCCCGTCCAGCTCCTCGGCGAGGCGGGCCCGGTCGTCCTGCATGAGCTGAAGCTCCGTCTCCAGGCTGCCGCGGCGGCGGTCGGCCTCCAGGCGACGGGAAACGGAGGCCTCGAGAAGCCCCAAGGCCATGTCCAGCCGCTTCATCGCTTCGTCGAGTGTGGGCGCCATCATGCCTCCGGGAATCGCCA
>JALYFY010000682.1 GCA_030777385.1 Pseudomonadota bacterium
TTTGCCTCCCAGAACAGCCATTCGACCGTGCGATCAGGGTCGCACTCCCCGCGCAGGCGCCCTGTCTTGCGCGCAAGATGCATGAGGACTGCGTTCGATTGAACGAGAGGTTCTCCGTCCGTAACAAGCACTGGAACCTCTCCATAGCGGCTGACCTCCCGAAACTCGGGAGGCCTTTTGCAGCGATCCAAAGACAGATCGACATGCCGGTACTCATGCTCAAGCTCCAGGATCGTGAGAGCCAATTTCACCTTGTAAGAGTGACCTGACTCCCTGTTTCCATAGAGGATGGGCTTCGCCATCGATCACTCCCCAAACGTATTCGACTTCGGGAAGCCCTTTGGCGGCAGACGGCCAGCTTCGGTGCGGTCGCCCATCCAGTCGCGAAGGTCCTCCTTCGCCACGGTCCAGGTGCGGCCGGCGGTGTCCTTCCAGGTCAGGCCCTCCTTCAGCTTGAAGACCTTGGCGTCGGAGACCCCGCCGTCCTTGTAGCGCTGGAGGCGCACGCCCTTGCCGCGGGTCATCTCCGGCACCTGCTTGGCCGGGAAGATCAGGAGCTTGCGGTTTTCACCGATGATCGCGACGTGGTCGCCTTCGGCTTCGGTGCATACCACCATCTTGGCCGGTGCATCGAGGTTGAGGATCTGCTTGCCCTTGCGGGTGTTTGCGGTGATCTCCTCGCTGGGCACCATGAAGCCGCGTCCATCGGAACCGACGACGAGCAGCTTCGAGCCGGCCCTGTATGGGAAGGCTGCAATAAAGTCGGCGCCCTGCTCCAAGTCGACCATGAGGCGGATCGGATCACCGAAGCCGCGCCCACCGGGAAGCTTAGAAGCCTCGAGGGTGAAGAAGCGGCCATTGTTCGCCACCACCACGATCTTCGACGTGGTCTCGGCGAAGAATGTCGTCTTCAGCTTGTCGTCGCCCTTGAACTGAACACCGGAGATATCCTCCTGGTGTCCCTTCATGGCACGGATCCAGCCCTTCTCGGACACGATGACCGTGATCGGCTCGCGCTCGATCATAGCCTCCGCGAAATCGATGTCGGAGGTGTCCGGCGCCTCGGCAAAGGTGGTGCGGCGCTTGCCCAGGGCGGTCTCGGGCCCGAAGGTCTTGCGGACCTCCTTGATCTCGCCCGCAATGGTCTTCCACTGCACCTTCTCGGAACCGAGGAGTTCCTCGATCTTGGCCTTCTCGTCCTGCAGGCTCTTCTGCTCGCGCTTGAGCTCCATTTCCTCGAGCTTGCGAAGCGACCGCAGGCGCGTGTCGAGGATGGCGTTCGCCTGAATCTCGGTGAGCTTGAAGACCCGCATCAGCTCCTGCTTGGGCTCGTCCTCCTCGCGGATGATTTTGATCACCCGGTCGAGGTCGAGATAGACGATGAGCAAGCCGCCAAGGATTTCCAGGCGCCTGTCGATGGCAGCCAGACGGAAGCCCGAGCGGCGGATCAGCACTTCGCGGCGATGGTCGAGCCACTCGCGCAGGCACTCCACCAGCCCCAGCACCTTCGGCACCTTGCCACCAGCCAGCACGTTCACGTTCATGGGGATGCGGCTTTCAAGCTCCGTGAGCTTGAAGAGCGACTCCATCAGAATGATCGGATCGACCGTCTTGGCGCGGGGCTCCAAAACCACGCGGATGTCCTCAGCGGATTCATCGCGCACATCCGCCAGCAGCGGCAGCTTCTTTTCCTGAAGCAGCTCGGCGATCTTCTCGATAAGGCGCGATTTCGGCACCGCATAGGGAATTTCGGTGACGACGATCTGCCAGTTGCCGCGCCCAAGGTCCTCCTTGGCCCACCGGGCCCGAACACGGAAGGAGCCGCGGCCTGTGCGATAGGTCTCGGCCATGGCAGCCGGCATGTCGACGATGATGCCACCCGTCGGAAGGTCCGGACCCGGCACGAACTGCATCAGCTGCTCGGACGTGGCGTTCGGCTTCGAGATCAGGTGAAGTGCCGCGTCGCAGAGTTCGGCAGCATTGTGCGGCGGGATCGAGGTCGCCATGCCGACCGCGATGCCCTGCGAACCGTTGGCGAGCAGGTTCGGGAAGGCGGCGGGGAGCACCACCGGCTCCTCGTTCGTCTGGTCGTAGGTTTCCCGGAAATCGTCGGCATCCTCGTCGATGCCCTCCAGGAGGAGGCGCGCCACCTCGGTCATGCGTGCTTCGGTGTAGCGCATGGCGGCAGCGTTATCGCCGTCGATATTGCCGAAATTGCCCTGCCCGTCCGCCAGCGGATAACGCTGGGCGAAATCCTGCGCCATGCGCACGAGAGCGTCATAAATCGACTGGTCGCCATGGGGGTGGAACTGACCCATCACGTCGCCGACGATGCGGGCGCATTTCTTCGGCGCGGACTTCGGGTCGAGCCGCAGGAGCCGCATGGCGTGCAGGATGCGCCGGTGGACGGGCTTCAGCCCATCGCGGGCGTCCGGCAGGGCCCGGTGCATGATGGTGGAGAGCGCGTAGGCGAGATAGCGCTCCTCCAGGGCGTCCTTGAGATTGATGTTCTCGATCTCGCCGCCAGACGGGGGATTGACCGGCTTACCCATTGTTCGAATTCCTCGAAAGCGAATCGCTTCTTATCAGCTGAAAGGAGAACATAACAGAAACAAACATCACTCGTCCCCAGCCGTCGCCAGTGCGACGAAACGCGCCCGCTCGGCCGGTGGGCCCTGCCCCTGGGGATCGAAGACGTTCTGATGCAGGAAGAAGTCCGTGAGGGCAAATCCGGCCCGGATGTCCTCGTCCCGGGGCCGGTTCGCGGCGGTCTGGCCGATCAGGAAGCCGGGCAGCTTGAGGAGGCGGTCCTTGTAGGGC
>JALYFY010000683.1 GCA_030777385.1 Pseudomonadota bacterium
ATCGTTTCTGAGGATGAGCGCCGCGCCTTCGAGACGGATGGTTTGACATCCTATCGCCAGATCCCGCTCGCCGTCGTGCTTCCATCCACCACGGAGGAGGTCTCGGCCATCCTGCGCTTCTGCCACCAGCATGGGGTGAAGGTGGTGCCGCGAGGTGCTGGCACCTCCCTCTGCGGCGGAGCGATTCCGCAGGAAGATGCCATCGTGCTCGGCGTCGCTAAGATGAACCGGGTGCTCGACGTTGATTTCGAGGCCCGCACGGCCCGTGTCCAGTCGGGCATCACCAATCTCGGCATCAGCCAGGCGGTAGCGCATGAGGGCTTCTTCTACGCCCCCGATCCGTCGAGCCAGCTCGCCTGCACCATCGCCGGTAACATCGCCATGAATTCCGGCGGGGCCCATTGTCTGAAATATGGGGTGACCACCAACAATCTTCTGGGCGTCACCATGGTGCTTCTCGACGGCACCGTGGTGGAGATCGGGGGTGAGCATCTCGACAGCGCAGGCTACGATCTGCTCGGCCTTGTCTGCGGCTCGGAAGGACAGCTTGGCGTCGTCACCGAAGCTGTGGTGCGCATCCTGCGTGCCGCGGAGGGGGCGCGGCCTGCCCTGTTCGGCTTCGAGAAGGCTGAGGATGCAGGTGCCTGCGTGGCCGCGATCATCGGCGCCGGCATCATTCCGGTGGCGCTCGAATACATGGACAAGCCGGCGATCCAGATCTGCGAGGCCTTTGCGCATGCGGGCTACCCGCTCGACGTGGAGGCCATGCTGATCGTCGAGGTGGAAGGGTCGGACGCGGAGATCGAGGATATGCTCCGCCGCATCGTCACCATCGCCGAGCCCTTCAAGCCCAAAACCATGAAGGTGTCGCAGTCGGAGGCAGAGAGCGCGGCGATCTGGAAAGGCCGAAAGTCGGCCTTCGGGGCCACGGGCCGGGTGGCCGACTACATCTGCATGGACGGCACCATCCCCACGGGACAATTGCCTTATGTGCTGCGGCGCATCGATGAGATTGTGAAATCCTATGGGCTCGGCGTCGCGAACGTCTTCCATGCAGGCGACGGCAACCTGCATCCGCTGGTCATGTTCAACACCAACGTGCCAGGCGAGATGGAAAAAGCCGAAAAGGCGGGCGAGGACATCCTCAAGCTCTGCGTCGAAGTCGGCGGCTGCCTCACCGGCGAGCATGGTGTGGGCATCGAGAAGCGCGACCTGATGACCTATCAGTTCAACGCAATGGATCTGGAGCAGCAGATGCGCGTGCGCGGGGTGTTCGATCCGGGCTGGCTGCTCAATCCGGCAAAGGTGTTCCCGCTCGAAGGAAGGTATATTGCGTGACCGTTCATACCCCCCGCGACGAGCAGGACGCATCCGCGATCATTCGCGAGGCTGCCGATAAGGGCACGCTTCTGAACCTCGCCGGGAACGGCACGAAGGCATCGATGGGTCGCCCCAACCAGACCGACGCTTCGCTTTCATCCGCCGCTTTGACAGGGGTGACCCTCTATGAGCCGGCCGAACTGGTGATCTCTGCCCGCAGCGGCACCCCGGTGCTGGAGGTCATGCGGGTTCTTGCGGCGAAAGGGCAGGAGTTGCCCTTCGAGCCGATGGACTACCGCTATCTGCTCGGCACCAGGGGTGAGCCGACCATCGGTGCGTTGGCGGCCATGAACATTTCCGGCCCGCGCCGGATCATGGCGGGCGCCGCCCGCGACAGCCTCATCGGCGTGCGCTTCGTCAACGGGCGCGGCGAGGTGGTGAAGTCGGGCGGGCGCGTGATGAAGAATGTCACTGGCCTTGATCTCGTGAAGCTTATGGCCGGGTCCTGGGGCACGCTCGGATTCCTCACCGAGGTCACCTTCAAGGTCCTGCCCAAGCCGGAACGTATGGCAACCCTCGTCATCCGTGGCCTCGACGACCGGCAGGCCATCGAGGCCCTGTCGCTCGCCCTCGGATCTCCCTTCGACGTGACGGGGGCCGCCCATATTCCGGATCGTGACCGACGGGGCGGGAGCACGCTCATCAGGCTTGAGGGCTTCAGGGTCTCTGTCGACTACCGCATGAACGAGCTGCGCCGCCTTTTGAAGCGCTTCCGGTTTATGGATCTTCTTGAGGGCAACGGGGCCGAGGCATTGTGGCAGTCTGTGCGCGATGCCTCGTTACTCCCCGATCACGGTGATAGGGCTGTCTGGCGTGTGTCGACCGCACCAACCAAGGGACCCGACTTTGCAGCGCAGGTCGCGGGGTCGCTCGATGCACAGTGGTTCTACGATTGGGGCGGCGGGCTCCTGTGGATCTCGACGCCGGTCGACGGTGATGCGGGCGCATCCGTCTTGCGCGAGGCGACCAAAACTTTCGGCGGCCATGCAACTCTGGTGCGCGCACCCGCCGAGATCCGCTCCGCCCTCGACGTCTTCGAGCCGCAGCCGGAGGCGCTGATGACCCTGACCCGAGGCATCAAGGCCTCCTTCGATCCGGCTGGGATTCTCAACCCGGGGAGGATGTATGCAGGGGTGTGATCCGCGAGGACCTTGGAAGCGCGCCAAATTGCCGTAATCTGAAAGCCATCTGTTGGCAGAA
>JALYFY010000684.1 GCA_030777385.1 Pseudomonadota bacterium
ATCTCGTAGGACGTGCGAGTGAAGAGATGATCGGAAGCCCTTACGCCCCCATTCCATGTATACGCATTCCCCAATTGAGGGGACGTCATCGCGGTAGAGGCCTAAGCGCCCACACCTGCCACTCCCCGCCTTCACCTAGTCACCGCAAGGCGGACATCAGCTCGGGTCGTGCATCAAGGCACGGAACGCGACAATGCCGATCGGGCAGCAGATGACCGTGCGTCTGACGCTCCACTGCGGCTCACCGCCTCGTACTTGGCACGCACCCTCATCCTTGAGGAGGTTGATCAGCGATCAGGGCGAAGCTCCTGCGGATGGTGATCGCTAGCGCTTCCAAGGCGTTGGTACGTCATGAAGTCCGACGTGCGCCGATCCAAAAGGCTGTCTTACTGGCTGAGGCATGCGCCTGAGCGAGCAAGCCTCGATCTGGACCACAACGGTTGGACTGCCACCGAGGCAGTTCTGCAGGCACTGAAAGCCTCCGGTTTTCCAATGAGCGAGCAGGAACTACGATCGCTGGTCGCCGCTAATGACAAGCAGCGCTTCGAACTGTCTCCCGACGGCAGCAGAATACGTGCCCGCCAGGGCCATTCGATCGAAGTGGAGGGTGACTGGCCCGTCTCAAGCCCGCCCCTAGCTCTTTATCATGGCACAACGGAGCGGTTCCTGGAGCCGATCCTTCGCGAAGGGCTGAAGGCTGGACAACGGCACCACGTTCACCTCTCCCAAACCATCGAGCAGGCCGCAGAGGTCGGCCGTCGGCGAGGGAATCATGTCGTGCTTGAAATCGCAGCCAGACGGATGGAGGCTGACGGCTTTGCGTTGCGGCTCTCCACGAATGGTATCTGGCTCGCTGCCCATGTGCCGGCCGTCTACCTGAAGCAGGTCGACGATACCGCTCTCTGATCCGAAACATTGCGATGCGCCGGCTGGTTAATCCCCGATGGACAATGCAGCAGCTCACATCGTTCTTCTCGGCGATTCGATCTTCGACAATGCCGCTTATGTTCCCGGCGAGCCTGCCGTCGTGGCGCAACTGAGATCACTACCTCCCAGCGGCAGCCAAGCGACACTGCTGGCGGTCGATGGGGCGGTCACGAGCGGCGTTGCTCGCCAGCTGACGCGCCTCCCTTCGGACGCAACGCGATTGGTGGTGAGTGCCGGCGGCAATGACGCGCTGGGTGAGTCCCACCTCCTCCGGCAGCCGGGCCGGAATGTCGGCGAGGGACTTGCCATGCTTCGGGAAGCACAGCAGCGGTTTGCCCGCAGTTACGAGCAGATGGTGTCGGCTGTTCTCGACACGAAGGTGCCGGCGGCGCTCTGTACCATCTACGACGCGAACCACCCGGCGCCCGAGGGCGACATCATCAAGGCGGCGCTGTCGCTGTTCAACGATGTGATCACACGGGCCGCCTTCATGCGCGGCCTGCCCGTTATCGACCTCCGCCTGATCTGTAGCGAAGCGAGCGAGTATGCGAACCCTATCGAGCCTTCGGCGAAGGGCGGCGATAAGATCGCTCAGGCCATTGCGGATCTGGTCGGCAAAAGCTCCTCCAGGTTGTCAATGGTCGTCAGCTGAGGCGGATAAGTGGCCTCGATGACCAGCCGGCCGCGATTGCACCCCGACCCCTGCACGACCATGTCACAGACATGCCGAAGCTCTCCGTCCTGAGTCTTGCCCCCATCATCGAGGGCGGCAACGCAGGCACTGCTCCGAAACAGGCTCAGGCTGCCGAGCGGCTTGGGTACCATCGATACTGGATGGCCGAGCACCATTAATCGAGTGAGCGGCGACATCCTCGCACTCACCCACGAGTTCATGGCGATGTTGCTCGGCGTTCGCCGGGCAGGCGTAACGGCGGTCCTCCACACGCCTGGAGGGCACGGGTACCATCCGCCGGGTAGAGGGCGAGTGATGGTCGTTGACCGTGAGCGTCTCGAGAACCTTAGGGGGGACTGTTACGGGCGGCCGGAGGCCGAGTACAGCCGGATCATCGCCCCATTCGGTAAGTCCGGAATCTAACCAACGCGGCTCAGACTACCATCAACAACTTAGCTGAACGAAGGTTCGGTATCGGTCTCCAAGTGCCAGAAGCAGACCGGCCGCTTTCAGCCATATGCGGACACATACATAGCCTGGGAGTGGGTGTCCGCCTAGTTTGGGAATGGGCGCCGCCTCTGCCGAAGCGCCGGGTGCTCTCAAAAGCATCCCGATGCTTCGGCGCGAGCGTTACGAACTGAACTGCTTGAACGCCGATGCAGCCCCCATCTGCTCCTTCTGAGCGCCGCTGTCCGGACGCGCCGGGCCGAGTACAGGTTCCTCACCCATCGGCTTAACCTTAGTGGGCTGGAACTGACCTTTGCCGTCGATACTTTCGCCTTGGCTCCAGCGGCCTTCCGGAAAGTTGCCGTCCGTTGAGGTAACGAAGAACTTGTAACTGAAGTCGGTTTTCTCCGATGCTTGCGGGAAAGAGTTGGGGATCGGGAACTGGCTCGAGAAGCCGCCAAGGTCTTCGATGACCGCCAGCCACTGGTTCTGATGCATCGTATCGCGAGCAATCAGGAAAGACAGCATGTCACGCATGCCTTCGTCATGTGCCTGGTTGAAGAGCCGCACGGCCAAGACACGACCAGTGCTCTCCGCAGCGACGTTGGCAGTCATGTCCGCAGCCAAGTTGCCGCTCGCGTAGATGTGGCTCATATCGAAGGGCACGCCGTCGCTGTCGATCGGCATGGCGCCAAGTCCGGCGGACAGCATCTGTTTGTGGATCATCCCCTCGATAGCAGCGCGAGGACGCTCACCGCCCATCACTGCGCCGACCAGCTTGTCCTTAACACCCTCTTCCTGGAGGTGGGCGGGAGCCGCTTCGAGATTAAGTGCAACCGCCGTGGCGAGCATTTCGATGTGGCTGATTTCCTCGGTAGCGGTATGGAGGAGCATGTCGCGGTAGCGATTGTCGGGCCCGCGCGAATTCCAAGCCTGGAAGAAGTACTGCATGCAAACACGGATCTCGCCCTCAACGCCCCCGATGGCTTGTTGAAGGGAACGGGCGAAGGCGGGGTCGGGCTCGGTGACGCGCACCGGGTGCTGCAGGCGTGAGTCAACATAGTACATGGGCGCTGCTCCTTGCGTCGCCGAACAGGCGGCAAACTGCAAACGAGAGACGCTCTCATTAGTTTATTGCGGCAGCGACCCGATGCGGGTAGTTGAGCCAGGACGAGCTTCTTCGGCGAGCTGCGCGCGTAAAAGGGTCCTCAAGCTTTCTTCTGCAATCGTGGGCAATGGGGGCAGCGGACATCAGGTCGATTGCGAAACAAGCGTCAGCTTCAGCGTTGCTGCCTTGAAGACCGGCCGTTCCGCTTGCAGCCAGGCTCTGCCGTTCGGCTTGGTTCTGACGTAATGCAATGCCGCTAGCGCTCTGCCGCTGCCCTCACGACTTGCTCTGCCCAAGCGGCGATGTTGAGAGCAAGCGCGTCCTCATTCGATGGTGTGACGATCTGCAGGCTCGCCGGGAAACCGCCGACGCTACCAAACGGAACGGCAGCGACCGGCACGCCGGCCAGGCTGAAGGGCGCGGTCAGGGCTAGCTGAGCCTCCCGATACGGCAGGGAGCCGCCCTCGAGGGTCACCTCCGTTTCGCCCCTGCGCAGCGGCGGTGTGGGCGTTACCGGCAGGAGCAGGGCGTCGATGGCTCCCGACAAGAAAGCTTCCCGGAGACCCTCGATAACCCGGCTCCGCTGCCCAAAGGCCTGGGCACATGAGGCTTCGGGTGTCGCAGCGCC
This sequence comes from Pseudomonadota bacterium, assembly GCA_030777385.1. Classification (GTDB taxonomy): domain Bacteria; phylum Pseudomonadota; class Alphaproteobacteria; order Rhizobiales; family Beijerinckiaceae; genus Microvirga. Next base: position 3,784 of record JALYFY010000684.1, read on the forward strand.
GCTATGGAGCGCTCGCCGGACGGGCTCGGAGAAGCCGCCGGGCGTTGTGGCGAGAGCCGCCCGATGCACCTGCCAGGCTTCGGTGCGCACGATTGGGGTGTAGACCTCAAGCGTAAGCTCAAGGTTCGGCACATTTATGGATGAGATCTTGGCTCCGGCCGCGCTGAGTTGTTGCAACAGCCGTTCGAACGAAGAGTCCATCGAAGGCGAGAGGCGCCCGTGGAGGTAAGCCGCCGGATAGCCGAACCTAACCTTCCCCATCGGCCGGAATGGGAGCTCGCGCCCGGCGAGCACTTGGGTGAGCAATCTTGCATCCTCGACGCTGCGGGCGATCGGTCCTGCATGGTCGCAGTTGGGAGATAGGGGCAGGGCACCGTCGAGAGGGACAAGGCCATAGCTCGGCTTGAACCCGACCACCCCGCAATTCGCGGCAGGAACGCGGATCGACCCGCCGGTATCGGTAGCGAGGGAGGCAAGTCCGATCCCCACGGCCACAGCGACGGCCGAGCCGCTCGAAGAGCCACCGGACTGCCGTTCGGGGTCGTACGGGTTAAGGACGTCACCTGTCCACGCATTCTCACCCGTAAGCCCGAGCGCGACCTCGTGCATGTTCGTGGTCGCGATCACGATTGCACCCGCGTCCAG